>CACOXF010000036.1 GCA_902631125.1 uncultured Bacteroidota bacterium | reverse complement strand
GAAGAACAACAAACCTATCTACTGCATTATCGCATGACATATTTGGCAGAATCTGAAGTCAATTGGTGTCCACAGCTGGGGACAGTACTAGCCAATGATGAGGTTATCAATGGTGTTTCTGAACGAGGAGGCTTTCCTGTCGAACAAAAAAAAATGAAGCAATGGATGATGAGAATATCATCCTACGCCGAACGATTACTAAATGGCTTAGACACCATTGACTGGCCTGAGCCACTTAAGGAAATGCAACGCAACTGGATTGGGCGTTCTGTTGGCGCAACTGTTCGTTTTAAAGTCGACAATCACGATGCTGAAATTGAAGTCTTTACCACACGTCCAGACACCTTATATGGGGTAACCTTTATGACCTTAGCACCCGAACACGATTTGGTAGATCGCATCACTACTTCTGATAACAAAGCTGAAGTCAATCGCTACATCAAACAAAGTGCCAATCAATCGGAAAGAGATCGAATATCGGATGTCAAAAACATCACAGGTGTTTTTACAGGGAGCTATGCCATTCACCCTTTAAGTGGAAAAAAGCTACCCATTTGGATTGGAGACTATGTTCTCGCTGGCTATGGTACTGGTGCTGTTATGGCAGTGCCATGTGGAGATCAGCGAGACTTTGAATTTGCCAAGTTTTTCGACATCCCCATTACAAACATATTCGAAGGGGTAGAAATCTCTGATGCTGCGCATACTGAAAAAGGCCAAACACGCATTGCAAACTCTGATCTACTAAATGGACTCAATGTTTCAGAGGCTACCCAAGCAGCAATCAAACTCCTGGAAAAGATAGGCTCTGGCACTGCCAAAATCCAATATCGTTTGAGGGATGCTGTTTTTAGTCGCCAGCGTTATTGGGGAAGATTTTATGGATTTTTTGGGATACAACCCTCTTAAAGATGCCATCGACTTGCGACTCAAGGGCGACTATGTTACCACCCATAGAGTCGATAGCATCAGTGCTTTTTTAGCTGAAAAAACATTTGTGAGTGATATTGTTTACGATCGACCACTTGTCAACTTGCTCAATGAAAACATAGAAAAAGCACGCTTGCTTCTGTTGGGTTGTTGTTTGTTTTTTTTGGTACTCTCTATCATTCTCATTCATAACTCTATTCGCTTATCGATTTATGCCAAACGAATTATTATAAAAACCATGCAACTGGTTGGTGCTCGGAAACGTTTTATAAGAGGGCCTTTTATTCGAACCTATTTGGTGTTGGGTATCGTCAGCGCCTTGATTGCTTGTGTGGGCGTTTGGGCACTGGTACTCAACTTGCAAACCTATCTTCCTGGTATCGATATGTTGATGGATCAACAAACATTACTGATGAGTTTTTCGGGTGTATTTTTATTGTCCATGTTTATTAGTTCGATAAGTGCTCGTTTGGCAACACAACGTTAT
Source organism: uncultured Bacteroidota bacterium (assembly GCA_902631125.1). Classification (GTDB taxonomy): domain Bacteria; phylum Bacteroidota; class Bacteroidia; order Flavobacteriales; family Flavobacteriaceae; genus UBA724. The sequence goes on along the minus strand of CACOXF010000036.1, from coordinate 13,578 downwards.
TTAAATCTAAAAACCCAATCTTTGTATTGATGAAAAACAAAAAAGAATTTATTTTTTCGAAAAAAAACTATAGGCTCATGCTCATTGGTTTGGGTGTCATTCTTTTAGGATTTATTCTCATGATCGGAGGTGGCAGCAAAGATCCTGATGTGTTTAATCCTGACCTCTTTAATTTTAGGCGCATTCGACTTGCCCCTGCCCTTGTCCTAATCGGTTTTAGCATCGAAATCGCTGCGATTTTGCTTTCTTTTAAAAACACAAAAAAGACCTCCTAATTATGACTGTGATCGAAGCCATAATTTTAGGTATCATTCAAGGGCTTACCGAATTTTTACCTGTCTCGTCAAGTGGTCATTTAGAGCTGGCGCAAGCTTTGTTTGGAAATCAAAACAAAGCAAATGAAAATTTGATTTTCACTATTGTTGTCCATGGCGCAACAGCGCTTGCAACACTAGTTGTTTTTCGTGACGACGTTTGGGAAATCATTCGTAATTTGTTTCGATTTTCCAATAACAAATCAACTCAACTCAGTCTTCAAATCATTCTATCAATGATCCCAGCTGCCTTGGTTGGGTTTTTTTTTGAAGAGGTTATTGGAAGTTATTTTTTTGGGGAAACCCTCCTTGTAGGACTGATGCTATGGGTGACTGCAGCACTTCTTTATATCGCTGATAAACCCTCAGAAAATCTAAAAAAAATATCCCTTTCCAAAGCTTGGTGGATTGGGGTTGCACAGGCCTTTGCTATTCTTCCTGGTGTTTCGAGAAGTGGTGCGACCATTGCCACGAGTTTGCTCCTAAGTGTTGCCAGAGACAAAGCTGCTCGGTTTTCATTCCTGATGGTTGTTCCGCTTATTTTGGGAAGTATGGTGAAAAAAGTTTTGGATGGTGGACTTGCGCAAGAAAGCATCTCTCAAGGACCAGCGATCGCTGGGTTTATTGCTGCCTTTGTTAGTGGGTATCTTGCTTGTCAGTGGATGATTTCGCTAGTAAAGCGATCTAAATTGCGCTATTTTGCCTACTACTGCGCAGCTGTTGGAACCATTGCAATTATGACTTCTCAACTGTGATGTATCGACTAGAAGATTTTCAAAATGGACTAGTCCTACTTGTCAACAAACCCTTGGAATGGACATCCTTTCAGGTGGTCAATAAAATCCATTTGCTTCTGCGAAAACGATTTGATATTAAAAAAATAAAAGTGGGTCATGCAGGCACTTTAGATCCTTTGGCAAGTGGGCTACTGCTTGTTTGTACAGGAAAAAAAACCAAGCAAATTCAAGATCTAATAGCGACTGATAAAACCTATACTGGCACGATTTGTCTTGGTGCAACCACTTCTTCATATGACCTCGAGACAGAAGTCGTCTATCAGTCTGACCCCACAAAGTTGACTGAAGAGGATATAAAGCATACCACAAAAAGATTTGTTGGAAACATAAAACAAAAACCACCCCTATTTTCTGCAATCAAGCGCAAGGGTAAACGCCTATACGAACACGCAAGAGCTGGTGAACAAGTTGAAATCAAAAGCCGTGAGGTGATTGTTTATGACTTTGAAATCACCAACATTAACCTTCCGAATGTTGCCTTTCGAATTCGTTGTGGGAAAGGCACATATATTCGATCGATCGCACATGACTTTGGGCAAGCTCTTGGTGTTGGTGGCTATCTCAAAAGCCTATGCCGTACAGCCATAGGTAACCACAATCTTTACGATTCGATTACGATAGAAACATTTGAAAAAAACCTCTATGCCTCATCATGAAAAAAATCGTTGCCCTTGGTGTGAAGCCCAGCCTGAGTATAAAATCTATCACGATACCGAATGGGGAGTGCCCATTTATGATGATGAGAAACTTTTTGAAACTCTCCTTCTTGAGACTTTTCAAGCAGGTCTCAACTGGTTGACAGTGCTTCGAAAAAGGGTGAATTTTCGCAAGGCTTTCGACAACTTTGATACGCAAAAAATCGCACGCTATGACAAGAAGAAAATAGATGCATTGTGTAACGATCGTGGAATTATTCGCAATCGACTTAAAATCAAAGTTGCAATCAATAACGCGCAAATGTTTTTAAACATCCAGCAGTCAAAGCTTTCTTTTGGTAAATTTTTATGGTCGTTTGTCGATCATCAACCCATTCAAAACACATACCAGTCAATCGATCATGTACCCTCAACAACAGCATTGTCCGATCAGATGAGTTTATCTCTCAAAAAACATGGATTTAAGTTTGTTGGAAGTACGATTGTCTATGCACATATGCAGGCAACAGGGATGGTAAACGACCATATAGTCAGCTGTTTTCGATATAAAGAGGTAAAGAAGTTAGGACAAATAAGTCAAGAATTCCGCCCTGGGAATTGATTCTGCACCCATGCTGGCAAGGTGTTGTGTCGGCACTTGACAATCAATTATTTTGTACTTGTTTTTTTTGAGCTCTTTGGCAAGTGAAATCAGGGCAACCTTACTGGCATTATTGGCCTTTGAAAACATACTCTCTCCACAGAAAACAGTGCCCAAGTCAATACCATACAGACCCCCCACAAGAACGCCTTCCTCCCATGCCTCAACAGAGTGGGCATGACCTTGGGTGTGAAGTGTTGAGTACACTTCCATAAGTCCAGGGGTGATCCAAGTTCCATTTTGTCCAAACCGTTTGACTTTTGCACAAGCTTCTACAACATCGTCGAAAGCCTTATTGAAGGTCACTTCAAACTGTTTTTTTCGCAAGACTGCACGCATGCTTTTCGAGATTTTGACTTGATCCGGAAACAAGACCATCCGAGGGTCTGGACTCCACCAGAGTAGAAAGTCATCAGATTCAAACCAGGGAAAAATACCTTTGCGATAAGCAAGCATGACTCGCTCGGGTTTCAAGTCTCCCCCCCACAGCAACAATCCCTTCATCAGAGGCTTGTTCTGGTGAAGGAAACAATAAAGCATCGGTCAAGCGATACATAATTAACCCTGTTTAAAAAGGCAAATCGTCTGGTGCCTCTGTATTGGTGTTTTCAGCAGGGTCGAATGGTGGCGGTGGGGGTTCAGGTGTTCCCGACTGCTCTAAAGATTCGATTCGCCAGCCTTGAATAGAATTGAAGAATTTTGTCTCTCCTTGTGGACTTTGCCACTCTCGCCCACGCAAATTAATTCCAACCTTCACTCGATCATTTTCAGAAAAAGAATTGAGCAAGTCACACTTTTCTTGCACAAACTCTAATAATAAGTGTTGTGGATATTGCTCTTCAGTGGTTACTACAAGCTCACGCTTTCTAAAGCCATTGCTTCCATATTCTTTCGTTTCGTATATGTGTTTGATACGTCCTAAAACTTCCATAAAGATTTGTTTCGATACAAACAAAACTACATATTTTGTGTTTGAAAACATTATTTAAAATCAATTATCTTAGTTGACAAATGAAAACTCCTGCTTTCTATTTGAAATCAAAGTCCCGCCTGGTCATTCTAATCTTACTGTCTGCCACAGTTGCGTTGATTCTTTGGAGCCTTTTTCGACTGGTCAAACAAACCGAAATCGATGAACGTCAAAGAATGGAAGTTTGGGCGCTTGCCCAAAAACAGTTTGTAAAAGAAATTGACCTAAACGACGACGTGGATCCTTTGATTTTTGAAGTACTCACAAGTGAGAATAGTATTCCCATGATTGTCGTTGATGAAAATGATAAGATCATTTCATTTAATAACATCAACCCTCAACGTGCGCTTCTCAACGACTCTTTGTTCCTCAAAAACACTTTAGAAAATTTAAAAAAACAAAATGACCCCATCGAAATTGTTTTTGAAAATGCTGTGAATCAACGCATGTACTATGGGCAATCGGCTACGATCGAAAAACTAAAATTGTACCCAAGTGCTTTGCTGTTGCTTTTATTGACCATTGGTGCTTTGGTGTATTTTTATTTACGTACCTCTCAAATTGCTGTTCAAAATAAACTTTGGACAGGCATGGCCAAGGAAACTGCCCATCAATTGGGAACACCCTTATCATCACTCATAGGATGGGTTTCGATTTTGAAATCTAAAGGAATAGAAGAAAAAATCACGACACCCATGGAGGCTGACCTGAAGCGTTTGGAAACCATAACCAATCGATTTTCAAAGATTGGTTCTCTACCTGTCAAAACATACACCGATATTGTCAGTAGCTCTCGCGAAGTGTTTGATTATCTTTCTGGAAAAGCCAGTCAAGGAATCGAATTTAAATTTAACGCCAGTACCACAAAAATCAATCTGACTGTGAACAAGGAACTCTATTGTTGGGTGATTGAAAACCTGCTCAATAATGCCATTGATGCTGTTGTGGGAAAAGGAACCATTGAACTCTCAATCGTCGATGAAAAAGATAAAGTACTCATCCACGTAATCGACAATGGGAAGGGAATTCCAAAGCAGTTGGTCAATCGTATCTTCCAGCCTGGAGTGACAACAAAAAAGAGAGGCTGGGGGTTGGGGTTATCATTATGTCGAAGAATTATTGAAGGCTATCACCAGGGCAGTATTCAAGTGCGCTCAACAGCAGAAAATAAAGGGACACATTTTGAAATTACTCTAAAGAGGTAAGCTAAATTTTCGATCTAATTTTGTTAGCAAGTGAAATAAAATCTTCTTCCTGCATCTTTATTTTGATTTGAAAACTCATATCAGTCATCTGATGAATGGGGATCAGATGAACATGAGCGTGTGGTACTTCCAGTCCGACTGCAGCCATGCCTACTCTTTTGCAGGGTACTGCTTGCTCAAGCGCAGCTGCAATTCGTTTTGAAAACTGCATTAGGTGTATATAGATTTCTTGATCTAGGTCAAAAAGCTTGTCAACTTCTTGCTTTGGAACACATAATGTATGACCTACAGCATTGGGGTTAATATCCAAAAAAGCATAACAATGCTCATCCTCATCAATTTTATATGAAGGAATTTCACCATTGATAATTCTGGTAAAAATAGAAGGCATATTTATCTGTTAATTGATAAAATTTCAAACTTCAACACCCCATTTGGTACAATGACTTCAGAAATATCACCAACACTGGTACCCAAAAGACCCTTGCCAATGGGAGAGCTCACTGAAATTTTGCCTGTCTTAATATCTGCTTCACTCTCAGCAACCAAAGTGTAAGTCATTTCCATATTGTTAGATATATTACGAATATTTACAGTTGAGAGTACATGAACCTTAGAGTCATCGAGTTGAGATTCGTCAATCACCCTTGCGTTTGCTAGCGTTGCTTCTAGCTTTGAGATTTTTAACTCAAGAAGGCCTTGTGCTTCTTTGGCTGCATCATACTCAGCATTCTCGCTCAAGTCACCTTTGTCACGAGCCTCTGCAATTGCCTGTGATGCTTTTGGTCGCTCAACATCTTTCAAATGGTTGAGTTCATCACGAAGTTTTTTTAGCCCATCGGGCGTATAGTAAGAAACCGCACTCATAGTTTTTGATTTTAGAATGAAAAATCCCAAAGGCTGGGATATGAGACAAATATACAAAAATCTATTTTTTTGGCGTAATTTGTAGCGAAAATGAAGTGGTTAACATGTGTTGTTTTCTTGTGTTTATTGAGTTGCGAAAGTGATCCAATACATCAAAACCCCTACCTCAATAATTTACCCCCTTTTGAATTTGAGCTCAGTCTCGATTTACCTCTCTATGGCGGTCTTCGATTTGTCGGTGGATCTATCACTATTGATCAGTTGGGAGTGAAAGGAGTGCACCTCTACAACCTGGATGGTTATCAAGTCTTGGCTTGGGAAGCAAGTTGTCCCAACCAAAGACCAAGCGATTGTTCGAAAACCACGATCAACGATATCATTGTTGAATGCAGTTGCGACGGTTCAACCTACAGCCTTGTCACAGGTCAACCACTAACTGATGGTGTAGAATATGGTTTAATCAGCTATGGCATTCGTCGTTCTGGGAGTCTGGTGCTTATCTATAATTAAAAGCCTATTGTCATCCCAGTCAAAAAATGAAATCCTGCCTGAGGATAATACCCTACCCCCTCTATGGTCGTAATCGAACCAGGGTTGCTCAAATCATCATCATAGGTATAGAAATAACCATTGGATGCATATTTTTTATCCAAAATATTATTGAGCAACAGTTGTAACTGTATAGACTTACACCAATTGGGAGTCATCTCGTATTGAATATGGATGTCTTGTGTGCCGTATGCCTCTAGCTTAGATAAGGGAGAGTCGATGTTGCCAAGAAACTGCTCCCCAACATATTTGCTGAATAAGCCCATAGATAATTTATTTGTTGGTTTGTAGTGCAACTGACTGGCACCAACCACATTTGGCGAAAAAGAGAGGTTGGTATTTCCTAAAGGCTGCAACTTTGCGTCACGCTCAAAAAAGAAATCACGATTCTTATTTTCACTTAGCGATAAATTGGATTGCCACTGCCACTGGTCAGAGATTACCCAGTTGAGATCCAACTCTACTCCCAGGCGATAACTGCTTCCACTATTGGTGCGGATTGGTGCGCCCACCTCGTCGATTGCCCCTGTCAGTACAAGCTGATTTGTGTAGTCCATAAAGTAGACATTGGCTACAAACTGTATTGATGACTGGTTATAACGCCATCCCAATTCGAAATCTGTTAACTCCTCAGGTAAAGGATTTCCATTTTCGAAATCTGTTCGATTGGGCTCTTTATGTGCACGAGCCACAGAAAAGTAGAGCTGTTGGTTGGGAGCCATACGATAAGTAACCCCTGCTTTGGGATTAAAAAAACTATAGTTTCGATTCACATCAATCGGTACCTGACCTGCTTGTATACCATTGGCAACATAATCAACCCAGCGATATTGCACATCAGTATAAACTGTCAATTGATTACCAATGGCATGTGTGAATTTGGCAAACATATTTGTATCCTTTTTTTCTCCTTCATTTTCATAAAACCTATGGTTTGGTAATGCCCCACCAGCGTTTTGCACCCAAATCAAAGTGCCAAAGTGATCGCCAATATAATTACTGTATGAAAATCCTAGGTTGAGCTTCTGCTTGCCTTTTTCAAATGCTGCCATCAAATTGGCGACATAAAAATCATTGTCTAACCATTTTTGGGTGATGTTTTCTGTGTCCACTGCATTACTGTTGGGTAATTGCAGATAAGCACTCGAACTATTGCCAGAAAAACTGATATTTTGATCGTACCAAAGATCATTGAGTTCTTGATAATATCCTCTTCCGTAGGTGTAGTTTAGCCCTACCGCAAAAGACCAATAGGCATTGATCCCTTGCTCCCAATGCAACTGAAAATGATCTTGATTATAATTATCGACTTGATCATCATAAAACCCAATCAGCTTTCCATCGCTGTTATAGTTTTCGCCAGCGGGGTTATAGGTTCGATTGGTTTGCAAAGTTTCTCCATCAATGCCAAACCAAGACTGATAAGTACGCTCAAACCCTCCAAAAGCAAGTGCTTTGATTTGAGTGTTTTGATGCCTAAAAATCCCTTGTAAAAAATAAGATTTTAAGTCTGCGCTTGCACGATCAATATAACCATCGGAATCAATTTTGGATAAACGCCCTGACAATTCAAACTGGTCTGATATAAGACCAGTGGAAAACTTGACAGAATGCTTTCGTGTGTTAAAACTCCCAAAACTATTGGCCAACTGCACATAAGACGACTCTGAAATACGATCTGTTGTCAAGTTGATACTGGCACCAAAAGCCCCTGCCCCATTCATCGAAGTTCCAACACCTCTTTGCAACTGAAGAGACCCAACCGACGAACCAAAATCAGGAAGATTCACCCAAAATGTACCTTGTGATTCGGCGTCATTATATGGGATTCCATTAATGCTGACATTGATGCGAGTGGCATCGCTACCACGTACCCGAATCCCTGTGTAGCCAATGCCTGCACCAGCATCACTGGTGGAGACTGTGCCAGGGAGGAATTGAAGAAGAATTGGCATATCAACGCCTAAATTTCGCTCACTCAATTCTTCTTTTGAAAGATTGCTAAAAGCCATTGGTGTTTCACTGGTCGCTTGCAAAGAAGAGACTGTGACTTCTTTTAAATCAATTTTTGATTGTAAACTATCTCGTAGTTGTTGGGCATGTCCAAAAAACATACAAGAGAATAGTATCAATAGTGCATATTTCATTCATAATCGTTTTATACGAACAAAAGGGGTAATTATTCTGATGGTTAAAAAGTTTTCCTTGGCAGCATTACCTGCCCAGGTTCAATGGGTATAATCTCAGCCCTTGAAGGCACCCCTTTGAGATAGTACAAAGATAATAGAATTAATTTTGATGCGTACTGCGCAACAAATCAATGATTTCTTTCACAGGGGTAAACATGCTTGATGGTATCAGAACAAATAAGGTGTTCCAAAAAGCCATAGACCCATTCCAAAGTCCGGGGTGTTCAATTGATTTTATCGGTTTTCCATTGAGGGTCTTCGCAACAATAAAATAGGTAGATGGATCGACAAAAGCGCGTAAGTCAAATGGATTCCCTTCAAAATCGACCAAGCTGCAGACCAACTCGACAGGGTTGAAGTGTGTTCCTTGTTGAAAATGTACAGCTTGTGAAGGTTGACTCAAGTCTACCTGTGCTCGTTCAGCGATCTGCAGGTGTACACCCATTTCATCTTCCACCCAAAAAGGACCTCCTCCAGGATCACCACTATTTGGTACCATTCCACAAACACGAAGGGGACGATTGAGTCGGTCAATGACCTTTTGCCTCCTCAGTGCTATGTCATCTTCTTGTATATGCACATGAAAATGTTGATCCAAAAAATGAATCGCCTCGTCCAAAACACCTTTTTTATCAATCGTTCGGAGCAATCGAAAAACCTCTTGTTGTATGTGCAATAGATACCCTCCCAAAACACGCTTATACATACCAGAATCCTTATGTTGTGCTTCTGGAGCAACATTGTCAATGTTGTTTATAAACACAAGATCTGCATCCATGTTGTTGAGGTTTTGAAGCAAAGCACCATGCCCTGCAGCACGAAAAACCAATTGTCCTTGGTCGTCTGTAACCAATTGTCCATTAGCATCAACAACAAGGGAATCTGTGGAAGTCTCTTGCACAGAGTAGTCAATATCGATTGTACAATTATGGGTACGTTCAATCGCTAAGCAAGCTTCTCTGACATGCTGGTCAAAAGCTTCCTCCAAACCAGGAGAGATCGTAAAATGATGAGTAATACGGTTATTGACAAGGGCAAATTGAACAGCATACATCAACTGCTCTTCAATGGCAGTTCTCTGTTGTTCTCCATACTTATGGAAAGGCACAAATGCCTTCGGCTGATTGGCATATTGTTTGTGGACAGTTTGTATAAATGCTTGTAAAAAATCGATTTTGTCGCCGGGGGTTTTGTGCTCTCCTTCCATTTGCTCTTTCATCGTTTTATAAAAAGGAAAATAGCGATAACCTTCCAAAAATTGTTTGACTTTAGGGTTGTTTTGATAAGTTTCAAGGGCTTTGGCAAATGCTTGTCTGTCCTCCACAAAAAGTGGAGATAAAAAACTAAACATTCGTGTGGCCATTCCTGAGGCTGGGACAAATCGGGCGACTTGAAAATTGTTTGCAGTATCGCTGTAGAGTTTTGCATAGCGTTGTAAATCGGTTGTGCTAAACTCGATAATTCCATCGCCCAATGTTGCTGGTCGATGAATTTTGCAGTAGGTTTTTTGCCGATTGATATTCGCAATCATTGCCTTAGCATTGGCAACAGAAATTCCACGATTTTTAAGTTGGTTGATCTGACTTTTTGAAAACTCAAACATAGGTAAAGTGTGATTGGATGGCTTGTATGGCAGCTTGCAAACGATGTTCTCCCTCCCCTTGAATCAGTTCAAATGTTCGCTTGAAGGAATAAAGTGCTTGTTTAAATGCTGCTAACATCATGTCCCTTTCGGTTGGTTTATCGCGCAAATCATCGGCAATCCAGGGCGTGTCAATATTCAACAAAAGATACAAATCGTAATTGTTATTGACTGCAAAATGATGTAAGTCAGGGTCACAATAACCTTCGAAGTAAACTTCGGAATAAATTTTGGTGACCAGCAAATCGGTATCACAAAACAAAATCGTGTCTGTTGTAATGGCTTTTTGATTTTCAAGTGCAATTTGTCCAGCAGCAATGATCGGTAAGTCTTCTTTGGAGCAAATTTCTTTCGTCTCATCCCACTTTTGTTGAAGGTATTCACGTGCATATTCAGGAACCCAATCTGATTTGAAATGCGCTGCCAACTGTTTAGCTAGTGTTGTCTTTCCAGTCGATTCTGGACCAAATAAAACTACCTTTTTACAGTTGCTGGGTATTTGTCTAAAATTTTTTTCCATTCCAAATAGCCATAGATGGCAATAAAAGTGAAAATCAGGTATTGTATACTTGTTAAACTAAAGCCTTTGATCAGATACAAAGGTATAGAAATGATATCGCCAACAATCCAAAAAATCCAATTTTCTATTTTGCGTCTGGCCATCAACCACATCCCTGAAAAAAAGATAGCAGTGGTAACTGTATCAATCACTGCAGTGGATGAATTCCAAAGTCCAAACCATTGATAAACTCCATATACAAAGATCAAGCTTACCAAGAAAAGCATAACGAGGTAGTTTCTTTCACTATGAAGAATCCTTGCAATAGGGGTCACCTCTTTTTTGTCATTGACTCTTGTCCAAATAAACCAACCATAGACCGACATGATAAAATAATATGTGTTGATGAGCATGTCTCCAACCAAACCCCATTTGAATAATAGATAAATATAGATTGAGGTCGAAATCATCCCAGTCGGGAATACACCAATATGATTTTTTTTGGCGAGCCAAACACTTAGCAAGCCAAACACAACAGCTGTTGCTTCCAAAACAATATCTAAGGTTTCATAAGAGGCGTATTGCGCAAAAAGAAATTCAAAAATCTGAGACATAATCACTGCGATCAGAATTGAATATTTTTAGGTGCATGATTCCCATTTCTTCTTCCTTAAGAGCAATTTTTATTGTTTGTGTCAAAAAGGGCATTAGGGCATCATATGAACCATACAATTGGGTGCTCAGAGGAGTTTCTGAGGTAGTAAACCCACCGGTTCGCAATTCAATAATAAAATTTTTGATGCGCTCACGATATTGATTATGAAGAGGTGTAAATGTGATTTCTACAGAGATATTCATAGTTGATTTTTTAAAATTACTGCACAACTATGGCCATTCCAAACGTAACGAAAAATGTCGTAGATATCATTTTTATATGTCGCAACACCTTGATCTGGTATTCTCAAATCGACAGAAATATCCTTGCTCATCCGAATGCCAGGAATTGAAATGGCTTTGTACATTGACTCCTTGACACACCACAGATCTGTTAAGGCAGCAATGGTGTCTAGTGGTGCTTGGTCTTTGGGGTTAACAAATTTTTGTGCTACACGCTTCACTTTCGTTCTATGACGCTCTACATCCACTCCTATGGGCGATTTGCCAACAGCAATAGCAGCAAAATCATTTGTATGACTGAAAGATATGTGTGGTCCGTTTAAGAGATATGGCTTGCCATTGTTGCTGTAGTGAAGATTGTCGGGTGAAATGTTTGCAAAGTTGAGCAAAGATCGAACTGCCAAAAATCCCTTACGATGATTTGTATGTGTTATCGCTTCAAGGCGATTGGTACAATTTAAACCAAGTGATACATATTTGATTAACTCCTCCTCATTCTCTGTGATATGCCACACCCATAATTTTGAAAAAGAATTTAGTTGATACTGTTTGTATATGGGCATTGGTATTTGTAATTTTGGCAAAAATTGTAGAAAGCAAATATACAACTATGGCAACAAAAACACTACCGTTTAAAGTCAAAGACATCAATCTTGCAGATTGGGGGCGTAAAGAAATTCAACTTGCGGAAGCAGAGATGCCTGGACTGATGGCGCTGCGCGAGCAATATATCGAACAAAAACCCTTGAAAGGTGCCCGAATTGCTGGTTGCCTTCACATGACCATTCAAACAGCTGTGCTCATCGAAACCCTCGTGGACTTGGGAGCAGACGTGACATGGAGCTCATGTAACATTTTCTCCACTCAAGATCATGCTGCAGCTGCCATTGCAGCTGCTGGCATCCCTGTTTATGCTTGGAAAGGGATGAACGAAGAAGAGTTTGATTGGTGTATTGAGCAAACCTTATTTTTTGGGGAAGATCAAAAACCATTAAATATGATTCTCGATGATGGTGGTGATTTGACCAATATGGTATTGGATAGATATCCTGAGCTCATTTCAGGGATTAAAGGGCTTTCGGAAGAAACAACAACAGGTGTTCATCGCTTGTATGAACGCATGAAAACCGGAACGCTAACGCTTCCAGCAATCAATGTAAATGACTCTGTTACCAAGTCTAAATTTGACAACAAATATGGCTGTAAAGAGAGTGCTGTTGATGCTGTCCGCCGTTCAACTGACATTATGCTCGCAGGAAAACGTGTTGTTGTCGCTGGCTATGGAGATGTAGGAAAAGGTACTGTTGCCTCTTTTCAAGGAGCAGGAGCCATTGTAACTGTCACTGAAATTGACCCAATTTGTGCGCTTCAGGCTTCCATGGATGGATATGAAGTGAAAAAACTTGAAACAGTAATCGCAAATGCAGATATAATTGTAACTGCCACTGGAAACAAAAATATCGTTACTGAGCGTCACTTCCGTGCCATGAAAGACAAAGCAATTGTTTGTAACATCGGGCATTTTGACAACGAAATCGACATGGCTTGGTTAAATGATAATTATGGCCATACCAAAGACGAAATTAAACCACAAGTTGATTTGTACAATGTTGATGGAAATGATATTGTTGTATTGGCTGAGGGTCGCCTTGTCAACCTGGGCTGTGCTACTGGTCACCCGAGTTTTGTGATGAGTAATTCATTCACCAACCAAGTACTAGCGCAGATTGAGTTATGGAAAAACAGCGATCGCTACGAAAACAAAGTCTACATGTTGCCCAAGCACTTAGATGAGCAAGTCGCTCGTTTGCACCTAGAAAAATTGGGTATTGAACTAGAAGAACTTGATAAAGAACAAGCTAGCTACATTGGCGTTAAAGTTGAAGGGCCATACAAGCCAGAGTATTATCGATACTAAGCGGCTGGTTATGATAAGAAAAGCCAAAACCGATACATGAGACCTTATCTCGTTTTTTTATTATCAAATGATTTCAAAAAAATCTTTGCAATCGCAAAGGGATTTAAAATAAGTTATAATTTAAGCTTTAGGCTCAACAGACACGTAAGAACGATTATCTTTCTTTTTTGTAAACTTCACTACACCATCTACTTTGGCGTGTAATGTATGGTCTTTACCTAAGTAAACGTTTTCGCCAGCGTGGTGTTTTGTACCACGTTGACGTACAATAATGTTACCTGCGATGGCGGGCTGACCACCAAAAATCTTTACGCCCAAGCGTTTCGATTCTGACTCTCTTCCGTTTTTCGAGCTACCTACTCCTTTTTTGTGTGCCATGGTATATTTTATTTAGCGGATAATGCCGCAATTAGTTCTGCTTTTTTCAAACTAGTA
>CACOXF010000035.1 GCA_902631125.1 uncultured Bacteroidota bacterium | reverse complement strand
TTTCTCCGTATTCTAAATGAATAAGATGAATTCCTGTCGATGGGATTGATTAGTAATACTACCCTAACCAACAGTTGTTGTTTGGGAAGTAGTAATACGGCAAGTCAGTTTTAAGTAGTTTAACATCGTAATTCTCATCATGTTATTACACAGTATTTAGATTATTTTTTGATGATTTGTTTTGAATAAAAGTTGGAGCCTGAAACAACTTCAATTAAATATATTCCTACTGGAAGGTTAGTCAAACTAAAAAGTTCTCTACTTCTTTCAGAGTTAAATGTAGAAAGCAATTTCCCAGTCAAATTATACACATTGATCTTTTCGATAATTTTTCCATTTGTCAAGCTAACATAAACATAGTTGGTAAAGGGGTTTGGGTATACAAATAATTGATTATCGTTGTTTTCTGAAAAAGTTAAGGTGCTATAATCTAAAGAGGCGTTCCAGCTTGAGCCGATGTTATTGTCGTCATTAAGACTATTGAGTACCAAAAATGCTCCATCACCATCTGCTGCTGTTGGCCATGGAGCATCGTCATTATACTTAACAAGATCAATAAGGTTTCCGAAGCTATCAAGTAGCTTAATTTCTTCACTATTATTTGATAGCTTTCTAGAAAATTCGTCGTAGGGAGAGAAGCCGTATAATGATGAGAATACATCTGCATTATTAGCCAATATAACAGATTGATTTGGCATTATTGATGACCCAGGAGGAAACTGGTATGATAACCCTAGCCCACCAAAATAAACCCCTGTTGTATTTTGAGTTGTACTACTATTATTTGTTATCTCTATAAATTCAAAGTCTCCGTCATCACTTTGTGGAGGATGGTAATGAATTTTACTAATCACAAGTGGGGGCGTGCTAATTTGATCGCATAGTGAGGTATCATTAAGCTCCGAAGACAACCAATTAATACGTTGTGAAATAAAAGATTTTAAATTATTAACACGATTATCAAATTCAACATTAACACCCCATTGTAATGCTTGTCGATTTACAGCTTCAGTAATCAAGGAAGCTGTTTGATTGATTAATTCAAATATTTCATTTTCTGAAAGGGGTTGACCACTGGAAGTCAGTTCCCCCCATCGTTTTGCCAGATAGCAATTAAATAGAGGATTTGCCCATAAATTTTGCCAGAATTTTGAGCCAAGATTTCCATAAGTTAATTGCCATACATCATATTTACTTCTATCAAACCCCCACCAAAACAAGTCATTCCCGTAGGTAAGATTAAAATCCCAAATAGGACCAGCTCTTAACTTACCTCTACGGTCTTTATGAAAAAAAGTACTAAATTGATATGCATCTGCGTTAGATGCTAATTCATTGAGTAAAATAAAATCAACAAATGATGGAATATCAATCAAAGATTGGTAGCTCTCAGAAAAGGAAATATTAGGGTTTAATGATGTTTCATCTAATTCTCTGAAAATATTTTCAATATAGTTATGTTGTTCTGAAGTTATTTCGTCAGGGCTGGGATGTTCAAGAGCGTACTGTGTATTATATCCTCCATAATTTGGGAGTTCCCAGGCAAGAATTTCTTCGCCTTCAATCTTGTCAGACTTAACAATATATCCTCCAGTCAAATTTGGTAATGCATTATCGTTCTGGCTAATTTTTTTTATATTAATTCTATTATCATCTGCTTTAAGTTTTTCCAAAAGCATATAAATACCTTTATATTCATCATTTAAAACAAGCTCACAATAATGAACTTCAGAAGCATACTGACCAACTAAATTTGAAAGCTTATAACTTAAAAAATCACGCATAAATAACGTGTCAAAAGCGATGCCATTTAAAATCCAATCATTTTCCTTTGGCATTCCAAGCAACTTCACATTATCTTTATTTCCAGATTCATCATAAGTAGTAAAAGCATATTGCTTCTTAGAAAAAATAGTTGAGCTAGCTCCTCTAATCTCAATTTGAATAGACCCCTCGAAATCAATATAATCGCTATTATTAACATCACTTATATAGTTTCTTTCATTATTAGGGCGTTTGATAATTTTGATTGTTGCAGGAATTTTTGGTTCAGTTGGAATATCATTGCCATTAGTATCAAGAATTACAATAGGTAAATTTGATGATTGGAAATTTATATCAACAGGTTCTGGATTAGGCTCTTCAAACCAAATTGGGGTTTCACCATATACCTGGCTACTACTTATGATTTCAACTGAGAGAACAGGTAATGCAGTCATGTCTGATGAATCTGCTGAATAATTATGAACTTGCACAGATAGATTATTTGTTCCATTTTGTAATAGAGATCTATCTATAAAAATTCTATCAGGGCTATATCCTCTGTAAAGATTTGCTTCGTGCCACCCCTCGGCAGTTTCATTATAGTTAATCTGCTGACCTGATAATAGATTTCTTCCAATTTCTACTCCGTTCAAATAAGCAACAAATGCATCATCATAATCAATGTCTAAAATTATTCTATTGATTTCTGACATATCAAATATTTGGAATTCTTTACGCATATAGAGTGAAATTGTTTGAGCTATTACAGTAGCATCATCATCATCGCCATATCCAATACCAGAAGGACCTTCTGACCATGATGAATCATCAAAGCCTTGTTGATTCCAATTATTTGGCAACTGATAATTTGGAGTAGTGTACATCCAGTTTACACCAGGTGAAACTACTGACTGCCAGCTCGAGTTTTGTGCATTTATAAAAGATAAACAACCAAAACTTAAAGAAATATATAGGGAATTATATATGATTAATACTTTAAACTTAAATTTAGTTTTCAATTATTATTTGTTTAAGTCCAAAATTATTGAATTTTATGAAATATACCCCATTAGGTAGGTTCAATGATATATCAAATTGGTTCTGTTGATCAAAATTTATGCTTTTCATTAATTTCCCCTCTATATTAAAAACTTGAATAACATCTATAGGCTCTACAGATTCAACGAATATTTTTTCGTTTGTAGGATTAGGAAAAATAGTTATTGATTGTTCTGTAGAATCAAAAGAAGACAAGTTTTCAATGTGCTCAAAATCTATCCAATTTAAATTGAATTCATTTCCAAGCACATTCATTGTCATTTCGTAAGTTCCTTCAGATAATTCAAATTCTTTTTCAATTGTTTGCCAACTTTGCCAGCCATTTGTATTTGGAACTTGAAAATTATTTAAAGTGATATCATCGGAACTATTATCAGAAAGTACAAGGTTGAATAACCCTCCTGTATAATTACTTGATACTCTTGCTTTTATTCTATAGATTCCTGTTTCGTTAACTCGTACAAGATATTGCGCATAATCGCCTTGATTCATGTAGGATAGATTTTGTCCTCCTCCAATATCATAACAGTTTTCTACACTCAGGCCGCTTTCTTCCCAATATTCTTCAGCTTGTACTATACCAGGGATTTGAATTCCTCCACCTTCAATAAAATTAAACTCAAACCAGTTAACATTGAATTCACCTTCAATTACGTTAAAATTTAGGGTATAATCACCTGATTTGATTAGTGCAGTAATTTCATCTGTATTTTGCCAATTTTGCCATCCGTTCGTCTCTGGGGTAGAGAAGGTATGAATAATTTGATCAGGCTTATTTTCAGTTGACAAGGATAAATTAAATGAACCTTGATCATAGCCTGAAATTCTTGCCTTAATTTTATAATACCCTGTATTTGGAACATGTACTAGATAGTTCGTATAATCTCCAGGGTTTAAAAAACTAATATTTTTTCCTCCTCCAACATCAATACATGTTTCGGAGTTAACTCCATAATAACTAAAAAATTCTTCCGATTGAATTTTTCCCGAAAGTACTTTATGTTGCATTTCGTTTGAATCAAAAACAAATTCATACCAATTGATGTTTACAGCTGAATTAATTGACGTCATTATAAGATCATAGTTACCTTTTGGAATAACGGTTTGCTGCTCAATAGTCTGCCAGTTGTTCCAACCCCCTGTATTCTGAGGCTGAACTTGTGCAATTGGATATGTTTTTCCGTCTGTTTTAACCAAAGCAAGCTCATAGTGTGCATCATTATAAGCTGTAGCTACTCTATTTTTAACAGTGTAAGTTCCTTGTTGCTCCACATGAACATTATATATCGCGTTATCACCATCATTCAAATAGCCGAGTTGGCTTCCTCCACCGATATCAGAAACCGATGAAACCACTAATCCTGTTTGGCTTGTAAAATCTTCAGCTTGAATATTACCGGGAATTAGTTTTCTATTAGTATCGTCAACAAGATCAAAATTCAACCAGTTAAGATTAAATTCAGTATCTAAGGGTTTGAAAACTAAAGTGTATTTACCTTCATCTAAATTCCATTCCTTTGTGATTGTCTGCCAATTTTGCCAACCACCAGTTCCGTCAAATGATACTGTTAAGTAGCGAATAACGGTAGCTCCGTTTCTCAATTCTAAGCTAAATGAAGAATTGCTTCTCAATGTTGCAACCCTACACTCAATGACATAGTTTCCTTCTTCACGAACATCGACTTGATATTTAGTATAATCTCCTGGATTTAAATCTTTAATGTTTAAACCAAGTCCAGTATCGCTAGTATCTTCTGTCCCAATCCCATAATGGTCATCATAAAGTTCGGCTTCAATTTTACCAGGGATTATATTGATTTCCTCCAATAAGTTCTCAATTTCAAAATTTGAGAAGCCAACAACATCATCATTTGTCGAAGAGGATATTGAGCCGGCAGCTGAACTAACTGAAATTTCATCAAAAAAGGATAAATAGTCACCAAGGGTCAATAGTATTACACGATTACTATCCCCAATTTGTGCATCAATTATCTCAACGGAATCCCCATTTACTAAAAGATTGAATGAGTCTGTGTTTATAGATGAAGAAAGTATAGGTTTATTGAAAATAAGTTCAACCTGTTGATCATTAGAATCAGTAACTCCACCAATGATTTTGAAAGCAGGAGATTGAATAGGGGACAAATGAAATGAAAAATGCTCTACATTAAACTCCTTATCACCAGCAATACGAATTTTGAGTTGGTTATTCCCAGATGGAAGAAAAGCAGTTTCTGTAGTTTTGGTTGAGAAGTTAGAAAAACTACCAGTCGAATTAAAAGTTACCACTGGTGTTATTATTACGTCGTTTAATTCATAATATAACTTCCCGCCAGATTCATTAGCTGCGTACGCAGTTTCAATGTTGTAATATCCTTCTTGCTGAATATCAACGGTATATTTTATCCATTCTTTGTCATTAACATATCCAACAGAGTATCCATTAGAATTGCTTCCGCCAGAACTATCATTTGAAATATCTACTCCGTCGTTTCGAAAAGACCATCCTTTGTTCCAAGTGTTTGTTCCGCCAGATCCGCTGTAATTTCCATACTCATTATCACTGTAGGCAACCCCTTGAGAACCCATATCGTAGTGAGTGGCATGAATCAATCCTGGTATTGTATTAGAAGCATATGGCTTTAGCTCCTCCGATGAGGGCTGTCGTAACATAGCGTCAATGACCCCTTTACGGAAATCGCAATTTTCGATTTTTGCGGCATCAGCTAGTTGTAACATGCCTTGATAAGCATCTCCAGCACTAGGTGCACCAGCATTTCCTTTAAAATAATCTACAACTGAATTGTACTTCGAATTTGATGAAATTGAAAAAGAAGATACTATGGTTTCAATTCTTTTCCATGGCCACCATGCCCATCCAATATTATTGTCCTCAAAAAGCTTGATAGCTTCTTTAAACCACACATTAGAGTTTTCACCACTTTCACCCATCCAAAGAGGTACATTAAATTGGTCTCGCATGTCAAGTACCCATTGAATCGTGTTTTGAGTATTGTTATTCCAATACTTATGAAAACTATATACCATGTTGTTATCCCATGGTGGAGTAAGACCTGTAAAGTCGTTAGCAAACCAGTTTCCTTCTATGAAAATGATATGATTGGTATCATGAGATCGAATCGCATCGGTGACTTGTACATAAAGGCTTTTGATTTCACTACCACTCAAGTTCCAATTGGGCTCGTTCAGAATGTCATAACCCCCAATCCACTCCTTATTTTTGTAGCGTTCTGCCAATTTCCCCCATAAGGCTACCATTTTTTGTTTGTTTTCGTTGCTTTCCCATAATGACGGCTTGGAAGTGTCGTAGTCTGATATTCCTTGATCATAGCCCTGTCCACCAGGTGCAGCATGAAGGTCTAAGATTAAATAGAGTTCATTGTCTTGGCACCAGTCTAATAGTGCATCGACCATATCAAAACCTTTTGAAAGCCAGGTATTCTCTCCTTGCTGTTCATCTTCAATCGGAAGCGTAAATAGATTATAATGCATGGGAAGTCTAACGCTATTAAATCCCCAACTAGCGATTGAATCTATATCTGTTTTTGTCACAAAGTTATCTAGCCAATTATCATAAAATTCCTGAGTATTTTCCACTCCCATTAAAGACTCTAGTTTGCTTCTAAATTCTTGTTGATTACTTGCCCCTCCAATTACATTCATCATGTACGGTTCTTGCAGCATCCAACCTCCAAGACCAACCCCTTGAAGCAGAATTGGATTTCCATTTTTATCTAAAATTTCTTTACCAGAAGTTGTCAGATATTGAGCATGAATACTAATCCCAAAAAACAGAATGATATGGAAAAGTAGTAAACGAATCATTTAGTTAAGAAAAAATTAGATAGCAATTTATCAATTTCTGAACTCATGCTTTACCCAATCAACTTCCATCACCCATTTACCTTTCATAGGTGTGTCTGTGATTTTAGCAAAGTTTAATATGGCAAACATTGGCTCTGGATAATTATCACCTAAACCTTCGTTGCGGTATACTTCATCTCCGTTTAAGCGATAAACAAGGTCGCTACCTTGCCACTCAACGGAGTAATTATTAAAGTCACCCAAGCTGGTATTGACTGAAGTCCGAAGACTCCACCAATCTCCTTTATCACATTCGCCTAAACTTTTAATTGCACCAGTTGTGTAGTGTCCATCTCCAAAGTCACCATGGTGTTCGAAAATATCGATTTCTCCAGATCCAGTTAAGGGCCAGCAAATATTTTCGTTTAGCTCTTGTACTGGGGGTTCGTTATTTTGCGCTCCTAATATCCACCACGCCGGAAACATAGAAGCTTGGCTTTCTCCAATAATTCGTAAACGAGCTGTCCATTTCCCTTTTATAAATTCTTTTCGATTTTTTGAAGCAATTCGCCCTGCAACATATGAGGTTTCAGGGTGTTGATTTCCATATTTATCCATATTATCACAAACGATATTATCTTCAATGTTTATCAATCTTATTTTTAAAGTGCCATCACTTACTTCACGTGTATTATATTCGTTATCCGCCACATAGCACTGTTTTTCATTATTTACCCAAATTCTTTGGTCTTGCCAGTTATTGTAATCAAATGTTTCAAAATCATCAAAGAAATCAACCTTCCATTCATTATCATTATATGTACTTGAAAATCCAAAGAAGATTAAAATGCAAATGAGTGAAATAATCCCATATTTAAAAATATTGTTTACCATTTTAAAGTTTTTCTATTATGATTGTTTGTATTGACCTTTTAGGTATTTGTAGGGTAGATGATTTTGAAGAAACGGTTAAAACATAGTCTAAGTCGTGGTCATTTTCATTTAATACAACTGCCACTAAACTATCATCATTATTTAGAAAAGCAGTAGAAGTAAGTTGATTTGATGTGGTACCAACGGAAACTCGTTTTGCACCTGGTCTGATAAATTTTGAAAAATGACCTATGTAGTAATATGAATTTGTAAATTTTATTTTACCTGTTTTTGTATCTCCGTGAACTGGAGCAAAACAGAAATTACCTACATGATTAGGACCTCCATATTCATTAAGCAAAATATTCCAATCCGTCCATGCAACTGTCCCGTTATTAAAATCATTTATCATTGATTTGGCGTACCGTTCTGGAAGTTTTGGATCTTTGATTCGACTTTCATCGTAGCCCTCATTACATCCTTCTGTAAAAATCAGTTTTTTGTCCGGAAATGCTGTTGCAACTTTTGCTACATTACTAAACATAGGTTTTCCATCTTTCCAATCTTCATACCAATGAAATCCTGTACCCCAAACATATTTGTTAGCTTCTGGATCAGCTAAAATAACACTAGCCCTCTCAAAAAGTAGGTCACGATTGTGATCCCATACTATAATTTTTTTGTCACCTAAACCTTCACGTTCTAAAGCAGGGCCTAAATGATTTTTTAAAAAATCTCTCTCTTCTTCAGCTGTATAAATACAAGATTCCCAACGCTGAACAGCCATGGGTTCGTTTTGAATAGTCAGCCCCCAAATGGGAATACCTTCTTTTTCATAGGCCTTAATAAATTTTGTAAAATAATTTGCCCAAGAAGGATAGTAACTTTTTTTTAGTTTACCCCCTTGTAGCATGTTATTATTTGTTTTCATGAAAGCTGGAGGGCTCCATGGGCTCGCATAAACAACAATGTCTTTTGAAGCTACTTCCAAAACTCTTTTAGTAAATGGGATTCTGTATTTACGGTCTTTTTCTATAGAAAATGTTTCTAGTGATCCATCGCCCTCTTCAATGTAGGTATAACTTTCTGATGAAAAATCACAACTATGGATAATTGTTCTAGCTAGAGTATATCCAATACCTTCTTTTTCAGAGAAATAACTTTTCAAAAAAAGATCTTGTTGGTCTTTATCAAGTTTATAAAATGTTTCAGCTGCAGCATCGGTTAAAGCCGCTCCTATTCCCAAAAACGATTGAAACTCAATGTTAGGATCTATGGTTACACTTGATTGAGTTTCTAATGGTTGAATAAAGGCACCAAAATTAATTGTTGATTCAGTCTTTACCATTTTGTTGTTTGATTGACTTTCAGTGGTGTAGACTGTAAACTTTTTGGTTATTGTAAGTGAGTCAATAGGGCTTAATGTTAAAGACAAAAACGATAATAAAAAATGAAACATAGTTTACAAATTATAAATTGTCAACTCCAAATAATGATATTTCAGAGCCGTGAACGTAGGTATCACTCCCGTAATTAGCAGTTATACTAAATTTAAAATATCTAAACTCTGGAGACACCTCTTCTAAATTAAAGTCATGTCCTTGAGCTGCCTCATCAATTTTTTCATCGGGAATATTTCCTGACCCATCACTTGGGTCACCGATATCAAAATTTCCCAACAGTTGCCATTCAACCTTATCATTACTCACATATATATCAAAGCTTCTAAGGTTTTCTGCTTGGTAATAATATGCGGTGTTTGCAGGGCCATTATACCAAAATGCACGCTGCCAAACCTTAAAACGGTTGATTTTTACGGTTTTATTAAGATCAATTACAATATCAAGAGGCCAACGCAAAACACCTCCGTTTAAAGACCTATAGATTATAAAATAACTGTTGTCACTATTTGTCGAAACAGTATCTACTATATCATCCCAAAAATTAACAGTTTGACCCTCCCATGCATCTCCATTCACTGAAAGATTAGAAACTAACCGCCATGAAGTCTTATCAATCTTTTCTTCAAACAGTGGGGTATAGTTACCAAAATCTGTATCAGGGGTTGAGTTTCCATCAAAATCTTCAACTTTTATCGAAAAGTTTCGCTCTTCAGCAGCTAGACCTCTCACAAATCTAGCACCGTTTTGATTGCTTGAAGATAAAATCCTGATTTCTTCTTCGCCATCGCTTGCTGTTATGGACACATAAATAAATACAGTTTTTTCTTCATCATTTGTCCAGTTTACTCTTACTCCACCCAAATCGGAAGTAATTTCTAGACTTTCTAGAACGTCAAAAATAAACGAACGATTAGGAGAAAAATCGACAGAAACAACTTCTGACTGATTTTGACTGGTATCAAAGACAGATAAATTTACTGTCACGGGACTCGTATCGATCAAGCCACTAATTTCAATGGAATCGTTTTCTTTACTAGAGACGCGATACACCTCATCGCCTTGCGCGTTTATATAATCGGCACGTACAAATAGAATATCATTATCGGCAGGTAAATTGTAATGAATAATTCCTCCTCCACTTGTTGGAGTTACCGATTGTACTGACAGTTTACCTGGAGCAGTAGTGTCTTCTTTAATATCACTGCTATCACAACTGCCAATAAAAAAACCTGCTAACGCAAGAGCTAGTAAAAAAGTTAACTTATTCATAAAAATTATTTTTTGTTTTTACCATTCTGGATTTTGAATTAAATTGGGGTTAGTCGTTAATTCACTAGTTTTTATAGGGTGTAAATAATCACGTGGGGTTGAGAATGAACGTGTTCCCAGTTCTTTTATCTGATAATATCCAAATTCTGAAGCTTCATCAACAGACCACCCGTTCACAGGTTGATTTAGATATTCTTCAGCACGTTTCCACCGTCTTAGATCGTCGTAACGGTGACCTTCAAAAGAAAGTTCAATCATACGTTCGTGGTGGATAATTTCGCGTAAGCCCTCCTTAGTTGTGTGTTTATTTGGTGTTTTTGCAATAAAAGTATTACCCCATGATTCTTCAACTGTTGGAATTCCAGCACGATCTCTAACAATATTGATTGCGTCGTACACTTCTTGGCTAGGACCATAAGCTTCATTCATAGCTTCTGCGTAGTTGAGATAAAGTTCTGCTAAGCGAATATTTGGCCAAGCATAGCGAACCAATTTATCATATCCCTCACCCTCCGAATCTGGATGCACCAGTTTTTTCAATGCATATCCTGTCAACAGGTAATCACTTGTTTGTGCAATTCTTCCATGAGTTTGACCTTTTCTCATACGCAGGGTCCAAAGCTCGCCCCATCCTCTGTATTCTCCTGTATCAAATCCAATAGATGAGTAAAAACGAGGTTCTCTATCCAGATGTAGGTAAGCTGTTTTCAATCCAGGTTTTGCGTATATTTTTCGATCAGGTGGGATTGTCAATAAATCATAACGACCACTATAGTTAAAAGACAAATCTTCATCAATTGGTAATCCATTTCTCGTGTAATACATTTCAGCCATTCTTAAGGTTGGGGAAATCCATTGCCAAGCGGCTTCAACGGCAGAAGCTGTTGGGTCTTTCATCAAGGCACCAGACTGAAGTTGCCACCAACTATTTACAGGATGTGAATCACCCCATATTAACTCAGAATTCCATTTTTCTACTATTGAGAATTTTACATCATAAAGAGTCCTATAAAAACTATTTTGAAAATTATTAGTATCGTAAACCCTGGGGCTTTCCGAGTAGTTATAAATTGCTATACCTTGCTCAATGGCTTGCTCAATAGCTTGAAGAGAAAACGTAGCTGCTCGTTCCCATTTTGTGATGTCTTCAGTGAGATTAAAAAATGGACTCCCTTCATGATCATTAAAATTTGAATAAAATTCATTATTACCATTAAATAATGGACTTGCGGCATATAGACTCACTCTTGATTTTATGCCACTAGCGATAACTTTATCCAATCGTCCTAGATCATTTGTAGCCATGACACGACTAGGTAAATGAATCTTTGCTTCGTCAATTGTAGAAATTATATACTCAACTACCTCATCAACAGGTTTTCTGTGTAAACGGAGTGCCTCATCCGAAGCATCAATAGGAGCGTTAACATCGACTATAGGAATGGGGCCATAATTTTTCAACATTAAAAAATGATAATATGCTTTTAATAACTTTGCTTCTGCCGCCCAAGCATTTTTTTCTTCTTGATTCATATCGACAACCAGATCAATGTTATCAATAAGTAGATTACAACTTCTAATCCCTTCCCAAAGCGAACCTTGATCTCTTCCTGCAGCACCATAACCACTCCAAAAACCCATCAAGGGTTCATCTGTTGATTGTTCACCTTTCATCATTTTAATAGAGTTAGGTTCTTTAGCAAAAGGAGTGGTTACCTCATCGGTTAATAATACAAAAGAGGCATAAAGCGCATCATTTTGAGGTAAGTAACTGTAGCAAGTAGCAAGAGCAGTATACGCAGCATCTTTGCGTTGGAACATAAGAGAGACTTCCTGTGTTCGATCTGGAACAATGTCCAAATAATCATTACAGCTTGTTATAGCTAGAGTCAAACAGAAAACGGTGAAGATTAAAAGATATTTTTTCATCTTTAAAAGTTTAGTTGTAATCCTGCATTAATAATTCTTTGGGGTGGATACCCCAATCCATTTCCAGCCATTTCAATGTCCCATAAATCAAATGAGCTGTAGTTAAATAAGTTTAATCCACTCAAATAAAATCGGATTGTCAGATTACTATTTTTCAATAATGTTCTTGGAACTGTGTAGCCAAGTTCAATGTTTTTTAAACGGATAAAATCACCATCTCTCAACCACCAAGTTGAAGCATGGTTATTGTTTTCCACAACTTCTGTTGATAGTCTAGGCCAAAACGCATAGGGGTCTGGGTTGTTTTCAGACCAGTTATTTTCTGTGATAACACTTAAGGCATTCCGTTCATTTATAAATGGAGCTACTGCGTTATGATCAACGAAAAAGGAAGTATTTCCTGCACCTTGAAAGAAAAAAGACATATCGATATTTTTATATCCAATAGAAGCGCCAAATCCAAAAATAATTTCAGGAACATATGGCTTTCCTATGGGAACTCTATCCAGCTCGTTGATCTTTCCATCTTCATTAATATCAACATACTTAATATCTCCAGGAAGGTAGGTATACTCTCCGCCAGAAAGTCCATTAAACTGTTCTGGAGAATTAATAATATCGGATTCATCAATAAATAGTCGGTCTGCTATATACCCTCTTGGCTGGTTGGTATGATAACCTATTTCACTTAAATAAGAGTATGGATATTGAGGCTCGTTTTTAATCAGGATTTCATTCGTTGCATAGGTAAAAGTACCACGTCCTGTTACATAAATCCCATTTGAGAAAGCATGATTGTAGTCGATTGCAATGTCCACGCCGTGGGAAGAAACTTCTCCCGTGTTGCTGCTAATAGATGTCGTTAATCCAGCAGTTTGAGGGAAGACGGGTCTAGACTCATATATTTTTTTTCTATGCTCTTTAAAATAGTCTAATTGAAAGAGTAAGTTTTCAAAAAACTCCAATTCTATTCCATAGTTTGTTTTTTCAGCAACTTCCCATGTCACATTAGGATTGGAATAGCGATAAATATTATAACCATTATAATAGTTTGAGTAATCATCACCCCAAGTGTAAGACCTCTCACCTTCATTAAGATTAACATCGGAGAGATAAAAAAATCGATCACTAGCTGAAGCAATATTATCATTTCCAACCAAACCATAAGTAAACTTTAGTTTTATCAGAGAAATGGTATTTTTTAAGTTACTAAAAAAAGATTCATTTGAAACAATCCAGCCAAGTCCAGCAGATGGGAAAAATCCGAAACGATTGTTTTCTGCAAATTTTTCAGAACCATTATATCCAAAATTGAACTCAGCAAAATAACGGTCATCATACCCATATGTTGCACGGCCTGAAAGCCCCAAATTTCTTGAGGGTAAACTCGACAATGCAGAATTACCCGAGATTGTATTCATTGACTCACTGAAATTAAAAACTAATAACCCACCTACTTGATGCTTTTCTGAAAATAATCTATCGTACTGGGTTACAAACTCATAATAATAATTACTATTGACATAATTATTTATATCATTTCGATCAAGATATTCAGTGCCTTCTTGAATTTGGTATAGTGTGTTAGTGACTCCAGACTCGGTTTCTGTTTCCGCAACTCCATAGTAGAAGGGAGTAAAGCTTCTCAAGTTTTCATTTGATGAATAGCTTTTTATAGCAGCTAGAGCTCGTAATGATAGGCCTTCTGTAATAAAGTTCAAATCTTGTTCGATTTGTATTTGCGATAGTATTGTAGAGGTAAAACGATTTTTATATCCCCGAACCATCTCAGCATAAGGATTTACAAACCCGCCATTACCCTTGTTACCAAATAATGTGTGATTAAACTTTACATTTGACTCTTCATCAAAAGTGTAAAATTTTGGGAAATTGACAGGATTAGCTTCTATTACTTTTTCAAATATTTTTTTTGCATCTTCACTAGGGCCATTGTATCTTTCAAAAAGAGAGTTAAATTTAACCGCAATTTGTGTAGTGTTCGTTAGATTGATATTAATATTAGCTCTCAGGTTAGACAAATTGATATCGATATTGTTATTAAAATTATTGAGGGGGTCGACTTTTAATAAACCTGTATCATTATTATGAGATGCTGATAAGTAGTATTGCGCTACATCTCCACCTCCATTCACATTAAGATTGAATTTTCTGTTGAGCGTGTAATCCTTAAACAATTCTTGATACCAATCTACATTAGGATAAATTTCAGAGTCAAAATCTCTGCGAGTAGATTCGATTTTATTTTTACTAAATGCCAAAGGAGATGATGGGTTTCTTAATCGCAATGCACGGTTGTAAAGCTCCATGTATTCGACACCATCTAGGAAGTCACTGACTTGAGTGGGGGCGGCATTAGCAACTTCATATCGAAATGAAACCTTTGCCTTACCTTTTACTCCTTCTTTTGTTGTAACAAGAATTACACCGTTAGCACCACGTGCTCCATAAAGTGATGTGGCTGTAGCATCCTTCATAATTGAAAAACTCGCAATATTATCAGGTTCTACCCTAGCCAAATCATAGGAGCTTACTTCTAATCCATCGATTAAAATTAAGGGGCTATTTGAAGTGCCAAAAGAGGTAATACCGCGAATAAAAAACTCAGCAGTATCGGCACCAGGCTCTCCTGAACGTTGGTAAGAAATAACTCCCGCCAATCGTCCAGCAAAAGAAGCTGTCAAATTTGAACTTGGCAGCTTAAGTTCTTCAGGCTTGATTGTATTAATTGACCCAATGACACTGTTCTTTTTTTGCTTTTGAAAAGCAACTACTTGAACTTCCTCAAGGCTTTCAATATTTTCTGATAAAATGACATCAAGAGATCGCCTATTTTCTAAATTAACTAATTTGGTTTCAAAGCCTAGATATGAAAAGACTAGAGTGGATGAACTTGCTGAGGATGTCATAACATATTTTCCATCAAGGTCTGTTACAACTCCATTAGAGGTATCTTTTTCCAAAACAGTT
>CACOXF010000034.1 GCA_902631125.1 uncultured Bacteroidota bacterium | reverse complement strand
CTTTTGGGTATTTGGTAAAGGTGCCAAGTGTAGCATAACTGAGGCGAAGGCCACCCGGAACACCTTCCCGATCTTCGGAGAGAATCCGAAAGCCATTGGCATTGCCTTCAAAGCGAATCAGGTCTTGTTGTTGTGCTTCTGTAAGGGCGCTGATCATAGCTGCGCCAGCTCCAGAAGTAAAAAAATCACCGATGGCTTGTTCGCCCGAATGTCCAAAAGGGGGATTGCCAATGTCATGCGCCAGACAAGCAGCTGCAACGATAGTTCCAAAATCATGTGGCTGATAGCCATGGGTCACTGCCAAAGCGGGGTGCTTTTGGATCACGGCATTCCCCACTGCCCTTCCCAAACTCCGACCGACAACCGATACTTCCAAACTATGAGTAAGTCGGGTGTGAACAAAACCAGACTGTGAAAAGGGAATGACTTGGGTTTTGTCTTGTAAGTGCCTAAAGGCAGAGGAGAAAATAATCCGGTCGTAGTCCACCTCAAAGCCACTTCGTAAATGGTTTTGATCTGTGCGCAAACGTTTTTTAGTGTCTCCCGATCTTTTCAGTGAAAGTAAACTTTCCCAATTCATAGTTTTTTGTGGAATTTGAAAACAATAAATGACATTATTAATAACTAATTTTAATTTAAAGTAATCTTTGTTTTAGCGTAACATAAAGTTAACATTTAAAATTCATTTTTACTTAAAATTATTAATGATGAAAAAAGTTTTTAGTTCAATATTATTATTGACAATCTGTTTTACTTATATAACAGCTCAACAAGGAGTAAATGAGATCTCGTTTGGAAAGGGACAGTTCAATTATGTGTCAAGTGACAGTACATTTAGCGTTAAGTTTGCCCCTCGTTTTCAATCTCGTTTTAACACCCTTTGGTCACACAATG
Organism: uncultured Bacteroidota bacterium; assembly: GCA_902631125.1. Lineage (GTDB taxonomy): Bacteria > Bacteroidota > Bacteroidia > Flavobacteriales > Flavobacteriaceae > UBA724. The sequence goes on along the minus strand of CACOXF010000034.1, from coordinate 14,410 downwards.
GCAGTGAGTACGGAGAGGCTGAAAGTCAGTTTTTGATTCGTCGAGCACGACTAAAATTTAGTGGTTGGGCATATTCTCCTAATATAAAATACAAAATTGAGATTGGTTTGTCCAACAAAGATTTAGGCGGTGCAAACACCTACACCAATAATGCTCCTAAGCAACTTCTCGATGCAGTTTTAATGTGGCATTTTGCACCAAACTGGGAATTGTGGGCTGGTCAAACAAAGCTGCCTGGAAATGTTGAGCGAGTCATCTCTTCTTCAAACTTACAATTCATTGATCGGTCGATATTAAATAGTAAATTTAATCTCGATCGAGATACAGGACTACAATTAAGACACCAATCTCTTTGGGGTTCAAATTTCTTTAGTAGAGAAAAACTAGCCATTTCTCAAGGAGAAGGCAGAAATATTACAACTGGAAATCTTGGGGGTCTTCAATATACTGCTCGAATTGAGCTTCTCCCTTTTGGCGAGTTTACAAAAAAGGGAGACTACTTTGAATCAGACTTGAAAAGAGAACAAACTCCAAAACTAATGTTAGGATATACATACAATTTCAATGACGATGCTGTCAAAACACGTTCTGGATTGGGGTCGTATATGGATACTACCAATGGATTTTTTCAAACGGACATTACAACAACTTTTACTGATCTTGTCTTTAAATATAACGGTTGGTCTGTGTTAGCTGAAATTGCAGAAAGAAATGCAGAAAACGCCATTGCAAAAAATGAGGACGGGACAGCTACTGGCGATATCGTACATACTGGTCTTGCAATTAATTCACAAATTGGATACCTTTTTGAAAACAATTTTGAAATTGCCGCAAGGTTTTCTTCGATTAAATACGATGATGTTGTGGGAATTGTCAATCCTGAACAATACACTTTAGGGGTTTCAAAGTATTTGTCTGGACACAAACTTAAAGTACAGGCTGATATCACCAAATCTCTATTAAACGGTCAAGACAATGAGGTGATCTTTCGTTCTGGATTTGAGCTTCACTTCTAAGTAGAATATCCTTATTTGAATTATGAAAATTAACATTACATTTAAAAATTAAATTATGGTAGACTCAATGTTCAACCTCATACTATACGCACTTATTACACTGGCTGTTTTTGATTTGATTGTTGGAGTCAGTAACGATGCTGTAAACTTTTTGAACTCAGCGATTGGATCAAAAGCAATCCCAATAAAGAAGATTCTCATTATCGCCAGCTTAGGGATTTTTGTTGGAGCAGTTTTTTCAAGTGGAATGATGGAAGTTGCTCGCAAAGGTATTTTTAATCCTGGTGAATTCTACTTTGATGAAATCATGTTTATTTTTCTAGCAGTGATGATTGGTGATATCCTACTTTTAGACTTTTTTAATACCTTGGGACTACCTACTTCAACCACTGTATCTATTGTATTCAATTTATTGGGGGCTGCTGTTATGATGTCCTTGATTAAAATTGGCATGGATGATTCTCAAAGTTTTGCTGATTTGGTAAATTACATAAACACAGAAAAGGCGCTTCAAATTATTTCAGGGATATTGCTGTCAGTAGTAATTGCCTTTACTGCTGGGACAATTATACAATGGATTTCAAGAATTATTTTTACTTTTCAATACGAAAAGAAAATGAAAAACTTTGGTTTTTTATTTGCATCTGTATGTTTGACCTCTATCGGATATTTCATTTTTTTTAAAGGATTAAAAGGCACCCCATATTACGCAGAAATTTCTGAGGTTTTAAAAAGTAACTTCTTTTTTGTCATTTTTTGCATGCTTGCTTTTTGGACTCTTATCACACTATTTGTAGATAAAATTTTAAAAAAGAATGTGTTAATTCTTGTTATCGGGGTTGGTACTTTTGGTTTGGCACTCGCTTTTGCAGGTAACGATCTTGTAAACTTTATTGGCGTTCCCATGGCTGCTTACCATTCTTTTGAAGCATGGTCTGTTTCAGGAATTCCATCTAATGAATTTTCCATGGAAGTCTTATCAAAAAAAGTTCCTGCTGAACCGTTTTTGCTTATTATTTCAGGGTTGATTATGGTTTTGACACTGTGGTTTTCCAAAAAGGCAAAGTTGGTAACTGAAACGGAAATTGGATTGTCGAGACAAAATGATGGGGATGAAAAGTTTAAGCCTAATTTACTTTCAAAAATTATTGTAAAGGCTTCAAGTAATATTTCTTCTTCTATTCAAGCCGTTCTTCCAAAATCGATGAATAATCGTATTGAAAATAGCTACAAGTTTCCGTTAGCTAATCTTTCATACAGTAAAGCCAAAGAGCTTCCTGCTTTTGATTTAATCCGTGCATCTGTAAATCTAACTGTTGCTGGAATCCTTATTTCAATTGCAACATCAATGAAGCTGCCTCTATCAACAACCTATGTCACCTTTATGGTCGCAATGGGAACCTCGCTTGCAGACCGTGCTTGGGGAAGAGAATCAGCTGTGTACAGAGTCGCTGGTGTGATCAATGTAATTGGAGGTTGGTTTTCAACCGCGATTGTCGCTTTCCTTTTTGCTGGATTTATAACTTACATTTTATATATTGGTAAAGGAGTTTCTGTTGCAATTCTTTTACTTTTTGCTGCTGTATTACTTGTTCGTAATTATCTATTTTATAAGAAAAATGCATTGGAAAGACGTTTTCCAACTGGACTAAAAAAGTCACAAAGTAAAACCGTTCAAGGAATTATAAAAGAAAGTTCAGATAATGTTTCTGAGGTGATAAATAGAACATCGAAAATATACTCATCTCTAATAAATGGTCTTTCAAAACAAGAAGCAGATAAACTCAAAAAATGTAAAAAGAAGATTAATAAACTCGATAATGAGGTTGAAGGCTTACGAAACCACTTGTTTTATTTCATAAAAAACCTTGATGAAACCAGTATTATTGGGAGTTCCTTTTACATTAGCATTTTAGCATACTTAACAGACATTACTCAATCGCTAGAATATATGGCCAAGAAATCTTTCAAACACGTGGAAAACCATCATAAGCCATTGAAGTATAACCAAATTAAAGATTTGACGGAAATTCAGGGATCTATTTCTAATATTCTTTCAAAAATTCAAGTTGCCTTTTCTAATGACAGCTACAAGGAATTAGGAATTATTATTGAAGAAAAAGAAAGTTTATTGGCTCTGATATCAGAAAAAACCGATAATCAAATCAAACGCACACGTAGTGAGGGATCGTCTCCCAAAAATACGGCATTGTATTTTAATCTGTTGTTGGAGTCGAAAGACTTGGTAAAGTCTATTTTTAGTGTGACTGAGGAGTATTATAATAGTGCGAAATAAAGGATCTGATTTTCTAATTGTTTATATGAAAGGGAGAAATTAATTACTCCCTTTTTTAATTTTGGTTTACAATTTTTCATATTGTGTACCTTTGTACATCGTTTTCCCCTCAACATAGGGCCTAAGCAAATTACTATGCAAAGTTTTCGATCTAAAATCAATCCGAAAAGTGATCGCTTCCTCAGAAATAAGGAAGAGATGCAAGTGTTGGTTGACGAGCTTCATGCGCACCTGACCGTTGCCAAAACTGAAGGCAGCAAAGCATCGATTAATCGCGCGAGAGAACGAAAAAAGTTTTTGGCTAGAGAACGCATTCAACTTTTACTTGACAAAGACAGCCCGTTTGTCGAGCTGATGCCCTTGGCGGGCTTGCTCCACGAGGGTGGTTTTGGCCCCGGCGGAACCACTGTTGCAGGGGTTGGGTATGTCAACAAACGCCTTTGCATTGTCAATGCAAATCTCAACACACGAAAAGCAGGAGCTGTTGATTATGCCACGAGCTTAAAAATTCATCGGTTGGGTGAAATCGCATTGGAAAATAAAATCCCAACCATCAACTTGGTGGAGAGCGGTGGTGCAAACCTTCCCGATCAAGATAGAGTGTTTAACAACTACGGTTCCACTTTTAGGGATATGTCTTTGCGATCCAAGCAAGGGATTCCCACCATATCGGTTGTCTTTGGCAATGCCACAGCTGGTGGTGCTTATGTGCCAGGCATGTCAGACTACACCATTTTGCAAAAGGATGCTGCCAAGGTATTTTTAGCGGGTCCCCCACTGGTAAAAATGGCCACCAATGAAGACACCAATGCCGAAGAACTTGGGGGTGCTGTCATGCATAGTAACATTTCGGGTGTTGCCGATTTTTTGGCAGATGACGAAATGGATGCCATCAATATTGCACGTAATGTTGTGAAAACACTAAAGCCACACAAACCACATTTCGAACCCTCAACACCTATCGTGCCGCCACGCTACAAGCAAGAGGAACTCTTGGGGATTCTTCCAGCAAACCTAAAAAAACAAGTGGATGTTCGTGAGGTCATTGCGCGAATTGTAGATGGATCTGAATTTACAGAATTCAAAGAAAACTATGGTAAAACCATGATTTGTTGCTGGGCTAAAATTGGGGGGTATCCCATCGGAATTATCGCCAGTAATGGGGTCATCTTTGCCGAGTCTGCCCAAAAAGCTACACAGTTTATCCAACTCGCCAACAAGTCCAATCTTCCCCTTTTGTTTATGCACAACACCACTGGTTTTATGGTTGGCAAATCCTACGAACAGAAGGGAATGATCAACAGTGGTTCACAGTTGATCCACGCTGTGGCAGGCAGCACTGTACCACACATCACACTGTTGATTGGCAATTCCTATGGTGCTGGAAATTATGCCATGTGTGGTCGCTCGTTTTCCCCTCGTTTTTTGTTCTCATATCCCAATGTCAAGGCCGGTGTGATGGGTGCTGAGCAATTGGCTGGGGTGATGGAAATCATCAAACGACAGTCGGCGGCTTCCACAAATCAAAAAGTGGATGAGAAGCAACTCAAAAAGGAAAAGGACGCCATCAAAAAAGATGCACAAGCCAAGGCAAGTGTATGGCATGCCACTTCAGAACTATGGGATGATGGCGTGATTGATCCACGCCAGACAAGAGAGCACTTGACTATTGCATTGGCAACTGTCTATCAATACCCTATTGAGGGAACAGACGCTTTTGGTGTGTTTCGGATATAGCTGTTTCAAAAAAACAGGCTTCTGTGAGGGTCATGACCCACACATCAGGCAATCATCGTCTTCATTTTCTTTCGACTTGGCAAGCATCTCTTCCAGCTCACTGGGTGAAAGTGGTTCAGCCGCCACTGGATTTTCAGCAGCTTTGGGCGCTACTTTGGTAGCCGAGGCAGTTGCAGCAACCGGTGCTGTTTCATGAGCTTTCTCCTCCTTTTTCTTTTCGAGTGTAAACTTGATTGCATCCACAGCCGACTTGGTTCGGAGATAGTACATTCCTGTTTTGAGACCTGACTTCCACGCATAAAAGTGCATCGAGGTCAACTTGGCCATAGTAGCACCCTCCATGAACAAGTTTAGCGATTGCGACTGATCGATAAAATAACCACGCTGGCGAGACATGTCAATGATGTCCTTCATGCTCAATTCCCATGCAGTTTTATACAGCTCTTTGATATCGTCAGGGATATTGTCGAGTTGCTGAACCGAGCCATTGGCACGCATCAACTCTTGCTTGAGATTTTCATCCCAAAGACCCAGGTTGACCAGGTCCTCCAACAAGTGTTTGTTCACTACAATAAACTCACCGGACAACACTCGTCGGGTGTAAATGTTGGATGTGTAGGGTTCAAAGCATTCGTTGTTTCCAAGAATTTGAGAAGTTGAAGCAGTTGGCATTGGTGCAACGAGTAGGGAGTTGCGAACACCATGCTTTTTGACCTCTTTTCGCAGCGTAGACCAGTCCCATCGACCACTGAGCTCACTGTCTTTGATTCCCCAGAGATTGTGTTGGAACTCCCCTTTTGAAATGGGTGATCCTTTATAACTTTCATACGGGCCTTCGTCTTTTGCCACGTCTTTAGAAGCCGTCACGGCTGCGAAATAAAGCGTTTCAAAAATCTCTTGGTTGAGTGTTTTGGCTTCGTCTGATGTAAAGGGCATACGCAACTTGATAAAGGTGTCGGCTAGCCCTTGCACACCTAATCCAATTGGGCGATGTCTAAAGTTACTGTTCTCCGCTTCTTTGATGGGGTAGTAATTTCGGTCAATCACTTTGTTAAGGTTTTTGGTTGCACGCACTGTTACGTCATACAATCCTTGATGGTCAAAGGCGCCATCATTGATAAACATCGGTAAGGCGATGGAAGCGAGGTTACAAACCGCCACTTCGTCTGGAGAGGTATATTCCAAAATCTCTGTGCACAAGTTTGAAGAGCGAATGGTTCCAAGATTTTGCTGATTTGACTTTCGATTTGCCGCATCTTTATAAAGCATATAAGGAGTTCCTGTTTCGATTTGTGATTCTAGGATTTTTTCCCACAATTCACGTGCCTGTATGGTTTTTCGGCCTTTGTTGTTTTTTTCATATTCGAGGTATTTTTTCTCAAACTCATCGCCATGAGAATCATACAATCCGGGGCACTCATTGGGACACATCAAAGTCCATGTAGAATCTTCCTCCACCCGACGCATAAATAAGTCTGATATCCACATGGCGTAGAACAAATCGCGAGCACGCATTTCTTCCTTTCCATGGTTTTTCTTCAAGTTAAGAAAGTCAAAAATATCAGCATGCCATGGCTCCACATAGATTGCAAATGATCCTTTTCGTTTGCCACCCCCTTGGTCGACATAGCGAGCTGTGTCGTTGAATACACGCAGCATGGGGACAATGCCGTTGGAGGTCCCATTGGTTCCTGCGATATAGGATCCAGTAGCGCGGATGTTGTGAATTGATAGACCAATTCCTCCAGCCGATTGAGAGATTTTTGCTGTTTGTTTGAGGGTATCATAAATGCCGTCGATGCTGTCGTCTTTCATGGCAAGTAAAAAGCAAGATGACATTTGAGGCTTGGGTGTTCCTGAATTGAAAAGGGTTGGTGTGGCATGGGTGAAATACCTTTTGGACATCAAGTGATATGTCTCAATTGCTGCGTCGAGATCGTCGAGGTGAATTCCGACAGAAACACGCATCAGCATATGTTGTGGACGCTCAACAATTTGACCATTGATTTTGAGAAGATAGGATCTCTCTAGTGTTTTAAAGCCAAAATAATCGTAACCAAAATCGCGATTGTAGATGATGGTAGAGTCGAGAAGCTCTTCATTGTCTTTGATGATTTTGTATACATTATCGGCGAGTAGGGGTGCTTTTTTACCAGTGCGAGGGTTGACGTAAGTGTACAAATCTGTCATCGTTTCGACAAAGGATTTTTTCGTGTTTTTATGGAGGTTTGATACTGAGATTCGCGCAGCGAGCTGGGCATAATCGGGGTGTGTTGTGGTCATGGTTGCTGCAGTTTCGGCAGCGAGGTTGTCGAGCTCGGAAGTTGTCACACCGTCGTACAAACCCTCGATGACTCGCATTGCAACTTTTACTGGATCAACCAGGTGATTTAACCCATAACACAGCTTTCGTACACGTGCTGTGATCTTATCAAACATGATGGGCTCTTTACGACCATCTCTTTTTAATACATACATCTATCCTCCTTTTTTGACAAAAAAACATTAATCCTCACAGGGACAACTACTCTAAAAAATTTGTGAAAAAGGACCTTAGAAATCGTCGTCGAACGAGTACTTTTCTTTCTCTTCGGTCTCTTGTTTCAGTACCCCTGCTTTCTGGTATTCTGAAACTCGCTTTTCAAAGAAGTTTGTTTTTCCTTGTAGCGAAATCATATCCATGAAATCAAATGGGTTGGTTACGTTATATTCTTTTTCTAACTTTAATTCCACCAACAACCGGTCGGTGACAAACTCCAAGTACTGCGTCATGAGTTTGGCGTTCATCCCGATTAAACTTACGGGGAGTGATTCGGTAATAAATTCGCGTTCGATGGACAATGCGTCCAAAATAATTTCTCGAATACGTTGGGGTGGTACTTTGTTGATCAGGTGTTTATTGTGTAGATGAACTGCAAAGTCACAGTGCATACCTTCATCGCGCGAAATCAACTCATTGGAGAAAGTCAAGCCTGGCATCAAGCCACGCTTTTTTAACCAAAAGATTGAACAAAAAGCACCTGAAAAGAAAATTCCTTCAACTGCAGCAAAGGCAATGAGTCGCTCTGCAAATGAGTCAGAATCTACCCAACGCAATGCCCATTCAGCTTTGCGCTTGATAGCAGGAAAAATTTCTATGGCGCGAAATAATTTGTCTTTTTCTGCCTCGTCTTTCACATAAGTATCGATCAGTAATGAGTAAGTCTCTGAGTGGATGTTCTCCATCATGATTTGAAATCCATAGAAAAACTTGACCTCACTATATTGCACTTCATTTACAAAATTTTCAGCCAAGTTCTCGTTCACAATCCCATCCGAAGCTGCAAAAAATGCCAAAATGTGTTTAATGAAATAGCGCTCATCGTCATTGAGCTTGTCTTGCCAGTCCGTTAAGTCTTGATGTAAGTCGATCTCTTCTGCTGTCCAAAAACATGCTTCTTGTTTTTTATACCATTCCCAAATATCATGGTGTTCAATTGGAAATATTACGAATCGGTTTTTGTTTTCTTCCAGAATAGGTTCGACTGCTGCCATTATTTTTTTTTTTGTTATTGTGTTTTTTGTGTTGAAAAATCAACCCTACAAATCTTCTCTTTTTTTGTGAAAATTAAAAGCCATAGTTTTTCACAATGCTGTCGTTTTTTTAACATTCGTTCAGTTTTTTCTTACGAAACTTTTAGAGCTTTATTTTTTAATTTACTGTAAGTCAATTCATTGCGTTGGTGTATATGGTATGACGTCAGTCATAAATCATTTTTTGGATTTATTAATTTTATTTTGCTTGGCTGCCACACGTTCCAATTCCGCGAACCAATGTGGACCAAATTTTTTTTGCAGTGCCTCCGCCACAAAGCGATACAAAGGCATCTGTATTTGCTTACCATTGGTACAACCAGAACTGCAAATTTGCCAGCGATGATAATTTACTGCAGAAAACACAGAATAGTCTTTGACACGCACGGGATACAAGTGGCATGAGATAGGTTTTTTCCAATCCACTGCACCCGCTTGGTGGGCTTGTTCGATCCCGCAATGTGCCCAGCCACGATCATCAAAAGTGGCGTATGCACACGCTTCGCCATCCACCAATGGGGTTTCAAAACTCTTGTCTTTAGACACGACAGATGTGCCTTGTGCGGCGATGGCAACGCGACCTGCTTTGTTTAAAAAAGGAGCGATGGCGTCGTAGTCCTTTGTTAACTGGTGGACCTCCTCGGCGCTGAGTGGTGCACCTGCTTCGCCCTCTACACAGCATACCCCTTTGCACTGCGACAAGTCACAAGCAAAGTGTTCCCTCAACAAGTCTTCCGATACCAAAGTATCTCCCAACTGAAACATATCACAAAGCTACAATAATCAATGGCAAGATTGTATCTTTGCCGCATGTTTGATGTCAAAGAAATTTTTACTGCTGGTATGATTCTGTTTGCTGTCATTGATATTATTGGCAGCACGCCTGTCATCATTGGTCTGCGCCTAAAGGTCGGTCATATCCAGTCGGAAAAAGCATCTTTGGTTGCCTTGGTGATTATGATTGGGTTTTTATTTGTGGGTGAAGAAATCCTCAACCTAATTGGCATAGACGTCAGTTCTTTCGCAGTGGCGGGGTCGATCATCATTTTCTTTTTGGCACTCGAAATGATTTTAGGAATACAGTTTTATAAAGAAGAATCGCCTGAAACGGCATCGATTGTTCCCATTGCTTTTCCAATCATTGCAGGGGCAGGAACCTTGACCACCTTGCTCTCTTTGCGTGCCGAGTTTGCTGCTGCAAACATCATTGCTGCTATCGTCATCAACATCCTTGTAGTATATATTGTATTGAAATCTTCCAAAAGCATTGAACGTTTTTTGGGAAGCTCTGGCATCAGTGTTATTCAAAAGGTATTTGGTGTAATTCTACTTGCCATTGCTGTGAAACTTTTTGCCAACAATGCACAACAGCTCTTTTAAATCTATCGGATGAAAAAACTCATTATTGCACTTGCATGTATCGCTCTTGGACTGGTTGTATTCAATCTCTTTTATGTGGACTTTGCTGCGCCTTTGAAAGGCGACAGTGTGGTGGCTCTTGTTGGCATTGTTGCTGGCTTGTGCGCCATTGTTTTGCTCGCCCTACTCTGGGTTGCTAAAGCCATACGGGATAGAGTCAAATAGGGTGTTAGATTTGTACTTCGAGCAAATCTAGTGCTACCCCTGCTTTTTCTAAAAATTCTAAGCCAGAAGTGTCTTTATAAGTTTGGCCATAGACCACCCGGACAATGCCAGCTTGGTGGATCAACTTGCTGCATTGCTGACAAGGCGATAGGGTAATGTAGAGTGTTGCACCTGCACAGAACTGGTTGGATGCTGCCACTTTCATGATCGCATTTGCCTCAGCATGGAGCACATACCAATGGGTCCGATAGTCTTCATCTTCACAGCAATTGTCAAATCCTGTAGGGGCACCATTATACCCATCCGAAATGATCATCCGGTCTTTGACAATCAGCGAGCCAACTTGCTTGCGTTTGCAGTGCGATAGTTTTGCCCATTCCAGTGCCATGCGCATATAGGCAGTGTCGTAACGAAGTTGTTTTGATTTGTTCATGGCCAACGTTCAAAAATTATAGGAAGTAATATACCAATTATGATACTAGACAACACGAGGATAAAATCACGCCGGCTGCGGCCCCATATGTTGAGCACCAAAAAGGCTAGAAGCAACATCAACATGCCCAATGCAATTTGTGCTGCTTCGATTCCCAAAGCGAAAAACAACAAGGAGCTCCACAAAGGTTGTTCCAAGTCGCGAATCAAATCGAAATAACCAGCAAAGCCAAAGCCATGTATCAACCCAAAAAAAAGTGTGACCCACATCACAGTCTTGCTGCTGTTGAGCCATCTGCGTTGGGCAAAGATAATGTTGTGCAAGGCAGTGGCTGCGATGCTTAGTGGGATCAAAAACTCGATCCATGTGGAGGAAATGGTCAGCAAATCGAGGGAGGCGATGACCAAGGACAGACTATGCCCAATGGTAAAATAAGTGATTAACCACAGCAGTTTTTCCCATTCTATCATTGAAAAGGGTAAGCAAAGTGCCATCAGAAACAGCAGGTGATCATAGCCTTGCCAGTCCCATACATGGGAAAAGCCTAATTCGACCAACAACCAAAAATCATTCATAACACATCAAACTTAAAAAAAACTTAGAACCCACGCTCACTTTTGATTTGTTCATATGCCTTTTGTATGTTTTGAAATTTTTCGCGTGCTGCCTTGACATATGCCTCCCCTAGGTGCTCCACCTTGTCTGGATGGTGTCGTTTGGCGAGGTAGCGATAGGCCTTTTTAATTTCAGAGTCGGAGGCTGATCTGTCCACTTCCAAAATTTTATAGGCACCATCGACCTGTTTGATAAACATCGCCTTGATGCTTTCAAAGTCAATTGGGCGCACGCGCATATAGCGTGAAAAGGATTCGATTTTGAGCCATTCGGCTTCGGAAACTGACCCATCGGCACCAGCAATGCCAAACAAAAAATGGATCAGTTGGAGCCGGCTTTCATAACGCGCAAACGTAGCAAAGTGGTTGCAGATTTGTGGAGCGGAGACGTCTGTTTTTTTAATCTCGGAATTGAAGATGCGAAAAACCTCATTGGCACGAACCTTTCCGTAGGCCGATACAAAATAGCGCCGCACATAGTCCAATTCTTTTTGAGTGACCTTGCCATCGACTTTGATGACCAGACTGGCAAGGGTGAGCAGTTTGACCTCAAATTCACGGGTGTTGAGGCGTGTGCTGCCAATGTTGGTATATACACGAGTGTTGGACAACAAACTCCCCAAAAAATAGCCAATGATGGCACCTGGTAAACGGAACAACAAAAAACCGATAAAGGCAAACAACAAAGCCATAATATAAAGGTACAAAGAAACGACACGTAGTGAAAAAACTACCATACCGTCTTTTGTTTTCTGCTATTAAAATTAACCAATAACTTTTAAAGATTCACACCTCCTTTTGCGGCTCTTGTTTGGTCACCAAATAAACACCAACGAGCACCGAACTCATGGCAATCCATTTTATTGGGGTCATAAAGTCTGCCCCAACTAATACAGCATAAACAATGCCGATAATGGGCTGCAAATAAGTGAACGCCGACAATGAAGTGGCACGCAAATGCCGAACGGCATAAACCATAAGCAAATAGGTCATAAAGGTTGTGCCAAACACTACAAAGCCAATGCGCCACCAAACGGAGAGAGGCATCTGTTGAAAGTTCACTGCTAACAACTCGGGTAGGGTGAAGGGCATGGTAATCAGAAGCCCAATTAGAAACAACCACTTTAGCAAGTGAATGGTGTTGTATTTTTCACTCAATGGTTTTACATAAATCATGTAGAGCCCATAAGTACTGGCATTGACGATAAACAAAAAGTTCCCCAGACTGACATTGGAGGCATTGGCAGGGGCTTGCTGGCTAAACAAGATCAACGATAGTGCACCCAAAAATCCAATCAGTACGCCAATAGCTCTTTTGGGGCGTACGTTTTCCTTTAGAAGTATGATAGAAAACAAAAAAACCATGATGGGTGTGGTGGTGATAATCACAGTGCTATTAATGGGTGTTGAATATTCCAGCCCCTTAAAAAAAGCCAACATATTGATTGCCATCCCAAAAAATGCAGCACGAAGAAAGGCCCAGCGGTCTGCCTTGTCGATGTGCTGTTTGGTCGTCAACAGTCCGATGATCCAAAAGGCGATAGTCGCCCCAATGAGTCGAATACCAATGAAGCCAAACCCTTGTATATAAGTGGGCATCACATCTTTGGCAATCGTGTGATTGAGGGCATAAATGAGTGTTGCACCCAAAGCAGCGAACATGGCAAGTGCTCGTTTATCCATGAACGGCCTGTTGCATGGCTGCTACAGTCTTTTTGGCATTACCCAAATAAAAGGAGTTATTCCAATGAAGAATGGGTCGTTTGAGACAACTGTATTCGGTTTGTAATAGGTGTTGAAAATCCTTTTCACCTAATGTTTTCCCAGCTTTGTTGAGGGCTTGGATTACCCTTGCACGTTTGTTGATCAACTGCTCATAGGACTGCGTGACTTGGTATAGTGCCTCCAATTGCGAAGTGCTAAGGGATTGGTGTTTGACGTCTTGTAGCTTAGTCCCCTCAGGCAGGTCGAGTCTCTTTAGAATGCGAATACAAGTATTGCACGTCGATAAATAGATAAAAGTATTCATAAACCACTCCTTATGTATCAAGGCAAAGATGATGATTTTTTCAGGAAAAGGATGTGGATTTGGTTAGATAGCAATACATTTGTTCTTAAATTTTTAAAGATGGGAAAAGAGAAGCTTCATTTCAATACAAAAACCATCCATGGCGGTCAACAGCCCGACAAGGGCTATGGCGCAGTGATGCCACCAGTATATCTGACGTCGACATATGCGCAAAGCAGTCCAGGTAGTCATCAGGGCTATGAATACAGTCGCACTCATAACCCCACGCGCACAGCGCTAGAGGCGTCGTTGGCAAGCATTGAAAATGGCACACATGGATTTTGTTTTGGGTCAGGTATGGCAGCAATCGATGCAGTCGTCAAGTTGCTATCCCCAGGCGATGAGGTCATTTCGACCAATGATCTATATGGGGGAAGTTATCGCATTTTTACCAAAATTTTTCAAGACCTCGGCATCATGTTTCACTTTGTCGACATGCAAGACCCTGCCAACGTCGCAGCAAAAATTAATGATAAAACCAAGTTGATCTGGGTCGAAACACCCACCAATCCAATGATGAATGTCGTGGATATCACAGCCGTGTCTCAAATGGTTGCAGACAATGACATCTACCTTGCTGTTGACAACACTTTTGCGTCGCCCTATTTGCAGCAACCCCTGTCATTGGGGGCAGATATAGTGATGCACTCAGCAACTAAATACCTCGGCGGTCATTCGGATGTGATCTTGGGTGCTTTGGTGGTGCAAGATGCTGCCTTGGCAGAGCGACTATCGTTTATCCAAAATGCCAGTGGTGCAGTCTGTGGTCCCCTCGATGCTTTTTTGGTGTTGCGTGGAATTAAAACCCTGCATGTGCGCATGCAACGCCATTGTGAAAATGGCGAAAAAATCGCTCGATTCCTAGCCAATCACCCTGCTATTGGCAAGGTCTATTGGCCAGGGTTTGAAAACCATCCCAACCACGAGGCCGCCAAACGACAAATGAATGGTTTTGGGGGTATGATTTCATTTATACAACAAAACGATTCGCTCGAAAACGCAACGCAAACCATTGAAAAATTAAAACTCTTTACACTGGCCGAATCGCTTGGTGGGGTGGAGAGTTTGGCAGGCCATCCAGCAAGTATG
>CACOXF010000033.1 GCA_902631125.1 uncultured Bacteroidota bacterium | reverse complement strand
TTTGGAAACGCAACTATACACTTATCCAATTTGATTCTGGGAGTTATCATATTCCTCGTCAAAAAGTGATGGTCAATAGCTCACCAATTTTTACAGACTCTATCAAAATTGAGGTCTTTTCTGTGGAGGTGGATACACTCAAACAGCCATTACACCCAATCAAACCGATCATTGACATTTACAAAAACACTAGTGGTTGGTGGCGCCCATATCTTTTGATTGTAACGCTGGTTGCACTTTTTATATCATTATACATAATCTATGGTCGTGCCAAAAAGAGAATAGAAGAATGGCGCAAAAAACTACCTCCTTTCGAACGAGCGATTCAAGAGCTGCAGGCACTTGAAGCAAGCCAATTGAACAATCAAGAAGAATACAAAGAATATTACTCCTCTCTGACAGGGATTGTTCGAAATTTTCTGGAAGAAGAAGCAAATGTAAATGCCCTTGAAAGCACAACCACTCAGTTGATTCAAAAACTGGAACTCTTGCGAGCCTCTGGAACACTGGGCCTTCAACCAGATACGATTATCAACTTGAAAAATGTTTTGGAAACAGCAGACCTTGTAAAATTTGCAAAAGCATCCCCTGGTGTTGATCTAGCTTCATCCGATCGATCGGCCATCGAGTCTGTGGTTGTTCAGACTAAAGAGGCGATCCCTGAGCCCACAGAAGAGGAACGACTGCAAAGTGAGGAATATCGACAAAAACTACGAAAGGAACAACGTCGCAAACAACTCAAAACAGCAGCCTTTTCAGTACTTGGAGCCCTTGTTTTGGTGTTTGGGATATCAACCTATTTGTATGGGTTTACGCAAGTCAAAGATCATTTGTTTGGTAACCCAACTTTACAATTGTTGGAGTCTGATTGGGTCACCAGCACTTATGGTGCAACACCAATTCGTATGACAACCCCCGAAGTTCTCATTCGAATTCCATCGGAAAATCCCAACACACAAAGCTTCCGTTTTGGGGAAATAGATGATGCATTTTCTGTGGCTTTGCAAATCAAACAAATGATTGGCAAAGGAGAGGTTGAGGTCGATTTGACTGAGCGTGCTGAGGGGATTGTTCAAGACTTAGAATCGAGAGGTGCCACGAACATTTTTCAAAAACAGGATGAATACCAAAGCCAAAATGGAGCAAAGGGAGTCACGATTTCAGGATCATTTGATTGGTCAACCGACGGGGAGGATTCAATCCGCAAAGAATACACTGTTTACATCTTCGCGGAAAACAAGGGTTTACAACAGATTGAAATCATAGGCAATCGCGATGATCGGTACATAGACAGTATTATCGAGCGCATGGTAAAATCGTTTACTTTTAATACAGATGTTCAATGATTTTTCAAGACTACACTTTTGCGAATATATCTTTTCTGTGGGCATTGGCTATTATTCCATTTTTGGCTGCATGGCTATTTTGGCGACCACAGAAAAAACAAAGTGTTTTGCGAATGTCATCGTTGGAAGGTTTGGATAGCCCAACCTTTTGGACGCGCATGTATCCATTGTTATGGGTGCTTCGCTTATCGGCAATTGCTCTATTGATTGTTGCTCTTGCTCGTCCCCGAACAGCCAATGTGTCGAGCAGAACCAAAACAACAAAGGGGATTGACATTGTGATGGCGATAGATATTTCGTCGAGCATGTTGTCGCGCGACTTGAGACCCAATCGATTAACAGCTTTAAAAGAAGTTGCCCAAACTTTTGTGTCAGATAGAATTAACGACCGAATTGGCCTTGTTGTGTATGCTGGGGAGTCGTATACCAAAACACCAATTACAAGTGATAAAGCAGTTGTGACCGATGCATTGTCAACACTGGATTATGAGCGTGGTGTGATTGATGATGGCACTGCAATAGGAATGGGACTTGCCACAGCAGTGAACCGCCTTAAAGACTCTAAAGCAATTAGCAAAGTCATTATTTTGTTGACCGACGGGGTGAATAATGCAGGTTTTGTTGACCCTACAACCGCTGCAGGGCTCGCCAGTTCTTATGGGATAAAAACCTATACCATTGGACTGGGAAGCAATGGCAATGCCTTGGCACCAATAGCCATGAAAAGAGATGGAAGTTTTCGTTATGGACTCACACGCGTTGAAATCGATGAGGACTTGCTCAAAAGCATAGCCGAACAAACAGGGGGTGTATATTTTCGTGCGACAGATAATCAACGCTTAGCATCGATTTACAATGAAATCAATAAGCTTGAAAAAACAGAAGTAGAGGAGTTCAAATACACCTCCTATGAAGAACATTTTCGTATTTTCATAGTTCTAGGATTGGTATTGTTATTGATCGAATGGATTTTACGCACAACCGTTTATAAAAGTATTTTGTAATGTTTCAGTGGGACGCACCAGAGTATTTCTATCTATTATTCCTTCTCCTTTTGATGGGGGGTGGCTATGGGTTGTTGTTGTTGTGGAAACATCGAACTCGTAGTCGTTTTGGCTCTGCAGCCCTGTTGGAAATGCTCGCACCAGACAGGTCATCATTTAAAGGCCACCTCAAATTTGTGGTTTTACTCCTTGGGGTTACGGCTTTAATTTTTGCCTTGGTAAACCCGAAAATGGGCATTGAACTCGAGACTGTTAAACGAGAGGGAGTGGACTTGGTTTTTGCAGTTGATGTTTCCAAAAGCATGCTTGCCGAAGATATTGCTCCCAACCGACTTGAAAAAGCCAAACGTTTGGTTTCGGAAACCATCAACAAACTATCGGGCGACCGTGTAGGGATTATTGCTTATGCAGCAAGTGCTGTGCCTCAACTGCCAATCACTACCGACTATGAGTCTGCTAAGCTCTTTTTACAAGCGCTTAATACCAATATGCTATCATCTCAAGGAACAGCTATTGCTGAGGCAATCGATTTATCAAAAAACTATTATGATGATGAGAACCAAACCAATCGTGTGCTGGTCATCCTAAGCGATGGGGAGGATCATGAAGAAGGAGCTGAAATGGCTGCAACCACTGCAGCAAATGAAGGCATCACCATTTTTACCATTGCACTGGGGACTGAAAAAGGGGATGTGATTCCACTTAAACAAAGAGGGGTGACGTCTTCTTTTAAGAAAGACGCTGAGGGCGAAGTCGTTATCACTCGAATGAACAAGGATATTTTACAAACCGTAGCTGACAATACAGGTGGTTTGATGTTGATTGGCGACAACACAAGCGAAGTTGTGAACGCGATCACCAATCGTTTGGTGGAAATGGATAAAGCAGAGTTTGAAGCCAAACAGTTTGTTCGTTTTAAAGATCAATATCAATGGTTGCTTACAATCGGTTTGTTTTTCATTTGCTTTGACATATTTTTATTGAATCGTAAAACCAAATGGATCAAATCTCTAAATTTATTCAACGACAAATGAGACAACTGATTTTCACACTTTGCTATTTGTTCTTAATGCTGGATGGTCACTCCCAAACAAAAGAGACCAAAGTGGAAGACAATTTGATTTTTGAAGGCAACGAGCTTCATAAGTCACAGACTTATGCACAAGCTGAAAAGAAATATAGAGAGGCCTTAGCACATACGCCCAAAAACACCATCGCTCAACACAATTTGGGGAACACTCTATTTAACGAATCTTATTTTGGAGAGGCCTTTAACGCCTATAAATCTGCCACAATGAATGCCAAAACAAAGGCAGAAAAACACAGTGCTTTACACAATATGGGTAATGTGTTTATGAATCAAAAGGATTATGCTAAGGCAGTCGAAACTTATAAAGAAGCCTTGCGAAACAATCCAAATGACGATCAAACTCGATACAACTATGCTTTGGCCAAAGAATTGCTGGAGAAAGAACAGCAAAACCAAGACCAAAACAAAGATCAAGACAACAAAAACAAACAAAATCAAGACCAACAAAACAGCGATAATAAAGACAATGAAAACCAATCGCCTAAAGACGAGGGGGAGGATCAAAAAGACCAAGACCAATCAGGTGATGATGAGCAGAATAAAGATCAGAGCGAAGAGCAGTCTGACAAAAATAAAGACCCTCAAAACCAACCACAAAACTCTAAGAAACAATCGACAAAACTATCTCCTCAACAGATTAAAAACTTATTGGAGGCCATGAATAACGAAGAGAAAAAAGTACAGGACAAAGTCAATGCAAAAAAAGCTAAACCTATTAAATCAAAATCAAAAAAAGACTGGTAAAATGATGCAAGATCGTTTGGCATTTGGGTTGTTATTTATTTCGGTTTTTGGCTTGGGACAAATCAATTTTGAGGTGTCTGTCAGTAAAAAGCAATTGGGACTCAACGAGCGATTGCGTGTCGATTTTGCCATTGATAAACCAGGAGATAATTTCCGACCACCAAGCTTTTCTTCTTTTCGTGTGATTTCAGGACCAATGCAGTCAGTTAGCAATGTGTTTGTGAATGGTAAGCGCACATATTCGATGACTTACACCTATTTCATCACACCACTGAAAAAAGGTGTTTTTGATATTGAACAAGCATCAATTGAGTATGAAGGAAATGTATATAAAACGACACCAGTGACCATCAATGTTACTGAAGCAGTTGCCATTCCAAGAGACCCAAATGACCCCAAATATATCGTGGATGAGAAATTACATTTAGCGGCAGAGGTATCCAAACGAAGCCCATACGTAAACGAACCAATTACGATTGTTTATAAGCTATACTTTGCTCAAAACGTTAACCCAACAGATGTAGATGTAGTGGATATGCCGAAATACAATGACTTTTGGTCCTACAATGTTGATATTCCCAATCGGAATATTGACACTTCAATCTATAAAGGAGAACGATACAATTTTGTGGAATGGAGAAAGGTTGTTTTGTATCCCCAACGTGCAGGTAAATTGGAAATCAAACCCTTGAGTTTAGATGTAACGGTCAACGTTCCAACTGGCAAGAGAGACTTTTTTCAGCGCGTGATTTACACTCAAGTTCCCAAACTCATTTCGGCAGGAAACCTGACCATCAATGTTAAGCCCTTACCTACCGAGGGTCAACCTGACGACTTTGGTGGAGCTGTTGGAAACTTTAACATAGACGTGTCTACCAGTAAAAAACAGTTGAAAGCCAACGAATCGTTACAAGCAAAAGTCAAAATATCAGGCCGAGGAAATTTGCGTTTGTTTGGCATGCCTAACTTACAAACGCCAAGTGCGATTGAGCAATATGAGCCTGAAACAAGTGAAAATATTCGCAGCAATCTGAGTGGTATGAGTGGTTCGATAACCCAAAGCTATACCCTCATTCCACAGGTTCAGGGGAAGTATCCCATACCATCTGTCGAATTTTCGTTTTTCAACCCAAAGAAGAAAACCTATGAAACGATCAAATCTTCAGAACAACTGGTGGATGTGACTGAGGGGCCATTGGCGAATAGAGCTGTGAACCTCACAACCCCTTCAGGAACAGTTTCGATTGACAGCCCTTTTAAGTTTATTTCTCTCGACACATCTTTTGTGCTAATCAACACACCAACCTTTTTTAGATCGACCTTGTTTTATTTGTTGTGGGGATCTCCATTGGGATTGGTATTATTGTATGTCGTCTATGCTCGTCGCAAGCTAAAACAAATGGGTGATACAGAAGGAGTGCGCATGCGAACTGCCAATCGAATGGCGCGAAAATACCTGTCTGAAGCCAAACGAAATCTCAACAATTCGGAGGAATTTTATGTGGCCTTAGAGCGTGCGTTGCACAACTATCTCAAAGCCAAACTCAAAATGGAGACCTCTGACTTTAGCAAAGAAAAAATCAAAAACATCCTCACTCAAATCGGAGTAGAAGTATCACTAGTGAACGATTTTGTGTCGGTGCTCGAAAACTGTGAGTTTGCTAGATACACACCTTCGTCTGTCAAAGCGATGGAACAAGATTTTGCCAATACAGCAAAAATGATCACTCAAATCGATAAACAGTTGTAGTATGAGAATATGTTTGACTTTATCCCTGTCCTTGTGTGCGATATGTTTGCAAGCACAAGACGTCGATGCTATATTTTCGAAAGCCAATATAAACTACAATCTCGGCAGTTATGAAGAGGCACTGAAGGGCTATGATTCTATTGTTCAGTTAGGTGTTCACTCGTCAGAGTTGTATTTTAATATGGGCAATGCACATTACAAGCTCAATCGCATTGCGCCAAGTATTCTCAACTATGAAAAAGCCAAGCTGCTCGACCCTACAAATGAGGACATTCAGCACAATTTGCGCTTTGCCCAAAATATGACCATTGATTTTATCGAAGAACTACCAGCAAATGCAATTGACTCTTTTGTTGCAGGGATTTCAGGAGCATTCTCTTTAACCTTTTGGAGCGTATTGATTATTGTGTTATTTACGTTGGCGTGTTTGAGTTTTGTTGCTTATGTACAGCGCAGCCAATCGCAACAAAAGCGTAGGTTTTTTGTTTTGTCATTACTGTTGGGGATTTTGAGTTTGAGCAGTTTCGGATTGGCATGGGACAAGCAATTTAGAGACGCACAGCAATCGGAGGCTGTTATTTTTGCACAAACGACCGATTTCCGTTCGGAACCCAATTTACGATCTGAGGTTTTGGCACAGTTGCATGAAGGGACTAAGGTCATTGTAGAAGATCAAGTGGAACAATGGGCAAAAGTACGACTGGCCAATGGCACTGTTGGTTGGCTCACCCAAAGTGATGTGCAGCGCATTGTGTTTTAGGTTTCCAGCAACCCATCAATTTGTGCCTTTCCCTCAGGGACATAATCAAAAATCCATTCTCCAAGACCCAGCAGGGTGTCGCAAAGCAAAGACTCTTCAATGATTTCGGAGGGGATAAAACCAAACAAGGCATTGGATTTGATTAAAAAAATGAGAACCACAGCTGAAAAGACGGCGAGTTTAAGACCACCAAACAACAAGCCCAACATCCTATTGACATCATTCAGCATCAAAAGTTTGGCCAGTGAGGTCAACATTTTTCCCAGTAGTGAAACCCCAAAAATAATTCCGACTGAAGTCAGTCCAAAAGAGGTCAAATCTACATAACGTTTGTCCCAATCGATATAGGAAGTGAGCTGCTCTGCCACGTAACTAGAAAAGTGAATGGCACCATAAATCCCTAGCAACAAAGCGAGCAAAGAAGTCAACTCAACAATGACCCCATTGCGAAAACCTTTAAAACCACCATAAGCAATTAGGCCTCCAAACACCAAATCCATTATATTGATTTCCACATCACAAATGTACAACGAAGATTGAGAACATAATCCACTTTTATTAAAGCACATAGTCGGACTATGGGTTGAATGCATTATTTTTGCAACAGGTTATGGAACAGTTGATCGATCAAATCAAAACGCATCTCGCCGAAGTGGAGGCTTTTCAATCGAGTGACCCTGGAGAGATTGAACGTTTTCGAATCAAATTTTTGGCTAAAAAGGGGATATTGACAGGGCTTTTTGCAGCCTTTAAAGATGTTCCAAGTGATCTAAAAAAGACTTTTGGCCAACAACTGAATGCCCTTAAGGTTGCAGCGACCAATAAGCTAGAAGAAAGCAAAAAGGCGTCGGTTTCAAAGGTAAAAGAATCCACATTTTCAATTGATTTTACTCGTCCTGGTCAGCTGATAGAGTTAGGGGCACTTCATCCCATTTCGATTTTACGCAACCAAGTCATCGATATTTTTTCACAAATTGGATTTTCGCTTTCTGCTGGACAAGAGATCGAAGACGATTGGCACAATTTTACTGCTTTAAACTTGCCCAAGCATCATCCAGCTCGTGATATGCAAGACACCTTTTTTGTACAAACCAATCCAGACATTTTGTTACGCACACACACATCATCGGTACAAGTGCGGCATATGGAAGCTAATCACCCACCAATACGAACACTTTCACCAGGGCGAGTGTTTCGGAACGAGGATATTTCTGCTAGATCGCATTGTGTGTTTCATCAAGTGGAGGGCTTGTATATCGACAAAAACGTATCCTTTGCTGACCTCAAGCAAACATTATTGTATTTCACAAAAAGCATGTTTGGCAAATCTAAGATTCGCTTTCGACCATCGTATTTTCCTTTTACCGAACCCAGTGCTGAGGTTGATATCTATTGGGGCTTGGAAACTGAAGCAGATTATCGCATTACCAAACGCACGGGGTGGCTGGAAATCATGGGATGTGGAATGGTTGATCCTCAAGTATTGACCAATTGCAATATCAATTCTGATGAGTACTCTGGTTACGCGTTTGGTATGGGTCTCGAACGAATGGCGATGATACTTTATGGGATTGAGGATATTCGGATGTTCTATGAAAACGACATTCGTTTTTTACAGCAATTTTCCTCTATGGGCTAGTTCAGCCTTTTTGCTATTTTCGACATGATTTTTTTGGGAGACTTTTTATCATACAAGATTTGGTAAACTGCCTCCATTATCGGAAATGACTTGTCAAACTCCTCTGTCAAAAGATGGGCAGTGTGAGAGGCGTAATATCCTTCACAAATCATGGTCATTTCATGCAAGGCAGATTTGACAGTATACCCCTTCCCAATCATGGTGCCTAGCATTCGATTTCGACTAAATAGCGAATAGCCAGTCACAAGCAAATCGCCCAAATATGCAGAGTGAGACATATCTCGTTTCGCTTTATGAATTTGTTTGAGAAAGTGCTTGAGTTCTCGTATCGAATTACTCATCAATACACTTTGAAAGTTATCACCATAGCCCAATCCATGTGCGATGCCCACAGCGATTGCATAGATGTTTTTGAGAGTTCCTGCATATTCGGCTCCAATGGTGTCGTCCGTGACTTTGGCACGGATATAGCTACAGCTCATTTTTTGGGCTATGAATTTTGCTGTGTCTTGATTTTGGCAAGCAAGAGTCAAATAAGACAGTTTTTCGAGCGCAACTTCTTCGGCATGACAAGGACCCATGATCACACCAACTTGATTTGTAGGCACACCAAAAACTGTATGAAGATGCTTTCCCACCACATCTTTACTTTCAGGAACAATTCCCTTGACTGCTGAAAACACAATTTTTGAGGGGAGAAGGTCTTTGACCTCTAGCAGGCTTTGATGTAAAAAGGGTGATGGAATGGCTAGAATGAGCAGGTTGGATTTATCGACCACATCACGCATATTGCTAGATAATTTTAGTTGATCGGTATCAAAAGTTACACTTTGTAGATAGCTTGGATTGCTGCCTTTTTCACGAAGGTGTGCAATGGTATTTTCATTTCGCAAATACCAATTCAATTTGTCGTTTTGCTCACACAGTATTTTGGCTAGGGCCGTTGCCCAACTTCCGCTACCGAGTATTCCAAATCTCATAAAAGAAATTAATCATAGAATAATACAAAATTAGACATAAGCTGGGGATGAAGAGATAGAATCACTAAAAACTTTAACAAATGTTTTTGATTTGAGCCTTTGTTTAGTTACTAAATTGCAGATGCAAATTTGTTTTGCTTACTATTAGTTTTTCATAGTTTAATATGGTTGGTTGGTAGAGGAGTGCTTGTCACTCCTTTACTTTTTAAAGCCATTAAGACCAAGGCATGCGAGCGAGCAGAAGAAAAGCCCCCAGAAAGTAAAACAATCCAATTCGCAAAAACTTCTTACCACTTTCGGCTTGACGCTTGTGCATGGACCACCCCATGGTAATCAAAACCACGGCGAGAATATTGGTGACTGGGTACTCCACGAGGTACGATCGCAAGTTAGAATCTTCCATGACTGTGCCGAATCCTTCTTGCCAAGCACTAAAACGATGAGAGACAAAGTAGAGGATTAAACCAACAAGGAGTTGTATGTGTGTGACAATGAGCGCGAAAAGAGAAATGCGTAAGTCTTTAATGGTAAAGGACTTATTCATAAAATTTCCGAGTAAAGCATTGCTAATCGCAACGACTAACATCAATAGTACGATGTAGGCCCAATAAGAATGGATGTTTTGTAAGACACTCACTATCCAGAGGGTTTTTGGTAAATGTAATTAATTCAAAATTGTTGTTTGAAAACACTCTTTATTTGTCTTGTTGTTCTTGTAGTTGATGATAGACCATATCAGCTTCCCCAATGGCTTCAATTGTTCCGTTTCGCAGATGTAGAATACGGTCAGACATATATCGAACGACTTCCAAATCATGCCCGATAAATAAATAAGTTAGGGCATAGGTTTCTTTGAGTTTGTTGAGTAGGTTCAACACATGCGCTTGCACCGAACGATCGAGGGCAGACACAGACTCATCACAAACGATCAGTTTTGGTTGCACTGCCAAAGCTCGGGCAATTCCAATTCGTTGTCGTTGCCCCCCCGAAAACATATGGGGATAGTGATTGATATGCGAGGTCTTTAAGCCAACCTGTTCCAGCAACTGTTTGACGCGATCAATTCGATCATGTTTGTTTTTTCCGATGTTGTGTACCAGCATTGTTTCGATCAGCATATGACCAATTTTTTTCTTTGGATTGAGAGATGAAAAAGGGTCTTGAAAAATCAACTGGATGTCTTTGCGATATTGTTTTAAAAGGGCGCCTTTGAGATTGTCAATTCGAGTGCCCAAATAAAAAATTTCCCCCTCATCGGGTTGGGTGAGTTTGAGTAAACAATTCCCAAGGGTTGACTTCCCACTCCCCGAACTGCCAACAAGCCCTAATGTTTCTCCAGGGTAAAGGGAAAAGTTGATTTTATGCAGTGCAACATGAGAATGCTTATCTTGCAAAAATGTTTTTTGGAGCCCTTTCACTTCCAAAATAGGTGATTGTTCATACAATTGTTTGTGGCGTTTACTTCTCGATGTTTTTGTTTCATTTGCGGCTTTGGGCGCGTCATTTATAAAATCCTCTATGGTTTGTAATCGTTTGGGACGCCGATCGACTGGGGGTACTGCACTGATTAAGCCTTTGGTGTAGGGAGATTTGGGTTGCTGAAAGAGCTTTTTGGTAGTTCCCAACTCCTCACAAACCCCTTTGTTGAGCACCAATACTCGGTCTGCCCAGCGTTTAAGCATATTTAGATCATGAGAAATCAAAACGATACTCATTTTGCTCTCCTTTTGGATAGATTTGAGCAATGCCATGATATTTTCTTGTACTTCATTGTCAAGGGCTGTGGTGGGCTCATCTGCAATCAGAAGCTTTGGCTGACAGGCAATTGCCATGGCTATCAACACCCGTTGTTGTTGTCCACCACTCAATTGGTGTGGGTATCGCTTGGCGATTGACTTAGGGTCTGGAAGTTTAACTTTTCCTAAAAGATAGTGCAAATGTGCTTGGTGATTTTTTTTTGGGAGGGAGCTATGCAGAGCTATGACCTCTACTATTTGTTTGCCACAGCGCATACTTGGGTTTAGGGCATTCATAGGATCTTGAAATACCATTCCAATTTTTTTTCCACGCAATGCTCGAAAACGCTTCTCGTCAAACGGGATGAGGGATTGACCATCAAAGTCCAACCGAGACGCTTGTAGGATTTCTCCTTGTTTTGGGAGCAAACCCATAAGCGACATAGCAGTGACGGACTTCCCACTTCCCGATTCGCCGACGATTCCTAAGATCTCATTGTGGTGAACGTCAAAAGAGAGGTTGGGAATAATGGTTTGTTCCCCGAATTTGATGGATAATTCTTCTACCGCGACCAAGGCTTGTTTTGGCATAAACGCAAGTTATTCTTTTACGTTTACATGTGCAATCTCATTGGGGTTAAGTAAAGAGTACCGCGCATAGCGCAGGATGATTTGGGCGATGGCCAACACGTCTTGTTCACAATAGCTAACGATGCGTTCTAGGTCGTTGTCGTTGTAATAGACCCCAGCAATCTGACTGCCATTCAAGTCTGTTTTGGGAGAGGGAATATTGAGGGTGTGTGTGAGTAGTTTGAGCGAGGTATAGTGCTTGTAGTCTCCAAATTTCCAAAGCTCCAAGGTATCGAGGTGAGGGACTTCCCATGGTTTTTTACCAGCGATTTGAAACACACTAGGCAGTTCGAGTTGGTGAACAGTCATGCGCCTTGCGATGTATGGAAAGTCAAACTCTTTGCCGTTGTGTGCACAAAGGCGGTGGTATGCACTTGAAAAGTGATTGTTGACGAGTGCTGAAAAATCAGAGAGTAAATCAACTTCATCACCCTTAAAAGTAGCGATGCGAAACTGTCTGGATTTCGATTGTAAAGACGTGAAATAACCAACAGAAATACAAATGATTTTACCAAATTCTGCCCATATACCTGCACGCTCATAAAAATCGGCGGCTGGAGTGTCTTTTCGCTGGAATTTTGTTTTGTCGGCAAAAAGACCTTGTGTTTCTTCGCTTAAGTCGTCAAAAGTAGGATGCTGTGGAACAGTCTCAATATCGAGAAAAAGAATGTTTTCAAGTTTCATTGTCGGGTGCTAACATTTGAAAGGCTTCACGTACAAAAAGAGGTAGATCTGCAGGGGTGTCAGAGTTGGGTAAGTTGGGCATACCGCGATGACCGAGTCGTACAATAATGATATCATCTTTAGGGAAAACAATAACATACTGCCCCAAGTGGCCACGCATACTGAAAAATGATTTTTCATCCACATCACCAAGCCACCATCCGTAACCATATTGCTGACCATCTTTAAATCGTGGGCGGACGGCTTTGCCAGTAAAGGCCGAATCGATTAGTTGCTCTCCTTCCCACACACCATGGTTTTTAAATAGCTTGCCAAATCGAGCAAAATCACGTGCATTGGCATTCCAACAGCAGTATGCTTTTTCCACACCATTTTTTTTGCTATCGATGATCCATGAGGTCGGATGTTCCACACCCATGGGGTTCCAAAAATAATCATAGAGTAATGTGCTGATTGTATGACCAGTGGCTTGCTCGAGTGCCATTGACAAGAGTTGGGTACTTCCACTTTGATAGACAAACTTCTGCCCTGGAACAGATGTAATGGGAATGGTTTTCATCAAACCCTCAAGGTCTTTCTCCACATAGGTTCTGGGCGTGATTGTGAGGAGGTTGTCGTAGTTTTCATTCCATTTCAATCCAGAAGACATACTCGCCAAATCTCCCATATTGACTTCATTGGCATAATCGCCGGTCAACCAAGGTAAAAAACGGATGACCTTTTGCTCTTCACTTTCCACATGACCTGCGTCTATAGCCTTTTGCAAAGCAGCTGCAACGATGGTTTTAATGATCGAAAACGAATTGCTTTTTGAACCAGCGTCAAAGCCATCAAAATATTGTTCATGCCATAACGAATCGTTTTTGATAATCAGAAAAGCAATAGTACCGAGCTCTTTGTGCAAGGAGTTTAATGAGGCTGGACTTGGGGTCGCGTTAAAGTCTTTGTGAAAGGGCCAGGCTTGTGGCTGCACACTAGGTGGAATTTCAATATTATCAAAAAATAAATAGTCATCTATCCCAGCTGTTGTACGACCAGTTTCAAGCACTTTGGAGGCCATTTGAAAAACAAAACCATTACCAGTAACAAACAATAGGGAGACAATTCCAAGTAGGATAAAAACAGTAGGTAATATAATTTTCTTCATCATAAGATTAGTTAAATCTTTCTAAATTACAAAAACAAATTCAAACCACTTATTTGTTATTATCCCAACAAATCGACAGCATCTTTGGCAGAGTAGCTTGCAATGATTGAAGCCCCAGAACGTTTGAAAGCGATGAGTTGTTCCATCATGACTGAAGGGTAATCCAGCCAACCCTTTTCGGCGGCGGCACGTAGCATCGCATATTCTCCACTGACTTGATATACAGCTAGGGGTACATCAATGGCATTGTACACATCGCGAAGTATATCCAAATAAGCAAGGCCAGGTTTAACCATCACCATATCAGCACCTTCTTTGATATCGAGCATGACCTCATCTATTGCCTCACGTCTGTTGGCAGGATTCATTTGATAGGTTTTCTTATCTCCAAAACCTGGAGTGGAGTCTAGCGCATCGCGAAAAGGACCATAAAAATTCGAAGCATATTTTACTGAATAGCTCATGATACAGGTGTCTGTAAACCCACTTTTTTCGAGCGCTTTTCGAATATGCATTACACGACCATCCATCATATCACTTGGCGCAACCACATCAGCTCCAGCTTGTGCGTGGCTGAGTGCCATTTGTGCCAACACTTCAATGGTTGCATCGTTTAAGATGCTGTTGTCTTCCACGATCCCATCGTGCCCAAACGATGAGTATGGATCGAGGGCAACATCTGAAAACACTACCATTTCGGGGACTGTGCCTTTGATGGTTTGTATTGCTCGTTGCATCAAGCCATTGGGGTTGAGCGCCTCTGTACCAGTATTGTCTTTAAGGCTTTCCGCCACTTTGGCAAACACCAAAACCCCCTTGAGACCCATGCTCCATAGCAGTCGCAATTCTTTTTGTATTTCGTCCAAGCTCATACGAAAAACATTTGGCATCGATGGGATTTCTTCTTTTACCCCTTTACCTTCCACAACAAAAAGTGGAACGATAAAATCATCTGGGTGAAGCTGTGTTTCTTGCACTAAGTCTCTAAGTGCAGCGCTCTTTCGCAATCGTCGTTTTCTATTTTTGGGATACATCATTTAGTGTTTTAGCCAATTTTTTGGGTGTTGTAATATACGCACAAGGCGCTCTTCTTCCGAATTGGGTGTTGGGTTAGCGTTGTATTTCCATTGTACAGTTGGTGGAAGGCTCATCAAAACACTCTCAATTCGGCCATTGGTTTTCAAGCCAAATAAAGTGCCTTTGTCATGAATCAAATTGAACTCAACATAGCGTCCTCTTCTCAACTCTTGCCAGTGTCGTTGTTCAGCAGTGAAAGGTAAATCTTTTCGTTTCTCAACGATGGGTGTATAGCACGCCAAGAAAGCATCACCTGTGTCAGTTACAAAATCATACCACTGCTCAATTGTACGCTCATTGTTGGCACGACAATAGTCAAAAAACAGACCACCAACCCCACGCGCTTCATTTCTATGGGCATTCCAAAAATAATCGTCACATTTCTTTTTGTACGTCTGGTAAAAGCTGGGATCATGCACATCACAAACCGACTTGCACTGCCGATGAAAATGCACAACATCCTCATCAAACAGAAAGTATGGTGTGAGGTCAATCCCTCCGCCAAACCATTGATCGACGATTGTTTGATCGTCGTCGTAGAGCTCAAAGTAGCGAAAGTTGGCATGAACAGTTGGTACCATCGGATTTTTGGGATGAATGACAAGACTGATGCCACAGGCAAAAAAATGTCTATGTTCAACCTTTAGATAGGACTTCATACTGTCGGGTAATTCACCAAAGACATTGGATACATTCACGCCTCCTTTTTCAAAAATACTTCCATTCTCGATGATACGTGATTGTCC
>CACOXF010000032.1 GCA_902631125.1 uncultured Bacteroidota bacterium | reverse complement strand
CCATACATCCAGCAATGGTTCCAACACGTGATATCTTATAGGTTTCACGAATTTCAACATCCCCTAGCACCTCCTCTTTCATGTCTGGCGACAACAAACCTTCCATAGCTTGGGGATCTCCAGATTTGACCATCGCCATAGAATTCTTTATCCATGCATACAACCATTCCTTCTCATATTTTTGAGAAACCCCTGCCAAAGCAGGACCTACAGCACGCTTGTTGAGCTTGTGACAAGCTGCACAATTCATATTGAACAAAGACTTTCCTTTGTCAATGTCAGGTTCTTGCGCAAAAGTTGGAAGGGTGAAGGCTACAGCCAACACAGCGGAGAGTAAAGTGCGAATTTGAGGAACATTTAGGCAAAAAACCCTAGTCATGTTTAGGTTGTTGATGGTCAAATCTGGAGATCCCCAAGCTGTTGCAATTTATGAGGAGTACAACAAGTCTGTGATGACTGCTTTTCCGCAACTGAGTAATGAAGATATTGATAATATTCTTGCATATACAGACTATACACCCCCCGCACCTGCAATACCAGCTGTTGTAGCCACCACAGCTGCCTCAGGAACAGATGACACGACCTCAACATTACTGTTGGGTGTCTTGGTTCTTGTGCTGGTTGTGCTTGTAGTGATGCTGTTTTTGGTGACGCAAACGCTGCGTAAAATTGCGATTGCTAATGGTATTGAAGTTGAAACCAGCAAGCCAAAGCGCAAACCCCTTTGGAAGGTATATATCAACAACTCCTTCTTGGTGTTTAGCACAGTACTTTTCTTGTTGTTTTCAAGTGCCTATTTCGCCTATGGTTACATGATGCAAGTGGGAATCGATCAAGGGTATATGCCTGTACAGCCAATTCATTATTCACACAAAATTCACTCAGGCGCTAATGAAATCGAGTGTAAGTACTGTCACTCATCTGCTCGGGTATCCAAGCATTCAGGGATCCCTTCTCTTAATGTATGTATGAACTGTCACATGAACATCGCAGAGTATAATGGCGAGGAGGATTTGGAAAAAGGTTATACTAAAGAATTTTACACAAACGAAATCAAAAAACTCTACAAAGCAGTTGGCTGGGATGAAGACAATCAACGTTATACTGGCGAGACGCAGCCTGTCAAATGGGTGCGTATTCACAACCTCCCTGACTTTGTATACTTTAATCATGCCCAGCACGTTGACGTTGCTGGCATCGATTGTCAAAAATGTCATGGCCCAGTGGAAGAAATGGAAATCATGTACCAACACTCGCCCCTCACAATGGGCTGGTGTATCGATTGTCATAGAGAGTCAAACGTCGATTTGGAAAACAATGAGTATTATGAAAAAGTTCATGCAGAGCTCTCAAAAAAATATGGTGTAGAAAAACTCACAGTTGCTCAAATGGGTGGCTTGGAGTGTGGTAAGTGTCACTATTAATCAAAAAAAGATGGCTAACCATAAAAAATATTGGAAAAGCACAGCTGAGTTAGACAGCAACAATGCATTTGTTGAAGATCTTAAGGGGCGTGAGTTTGTTGAAAAGCTTCCTGAAGATGTCTTTTTGGGCAATAAGCAAGCAATGAATGACTCCAAAACAAATCGGCGAGATTTTCTAAAGTTTGTTGGTTTTAGTACGGCCGCCGCCTCGTTAGCTGCATGCGAGGGGCCTGTTCACAAATCAATTCCTTATGTTGTGCAACCAGAAGAAATTCGCCCCGGGATTTCAAACTATTATGCAACGACTGTTGCTGATGGCTTTGATCTCGCGAGTATACTTGTAAAAACGCGAGAGGGAAGACCAATTAAAATTGAAAACAATCCCGATAACCCTATAAATTGTAGCGCTAATGCACGCGTTCAAGCATCTGTATTATCTCTTTATGACAAACTACGCCTTAAAGGCCCAAATCGCTCTGGAACCCCTGTCAGTTGGACTACACTCTTAGAGCAGAGTCGTCAACAACTTGATAAATTGCAATTTGAGGGGGCACAAGTAGTTTTACTGACTCAGTCGTTTGCCAGCCCTTCAACTTATGATTTGATTAACCAACTTTTAACAAGGTATAGCAATATTAAACACATTACATATGACGCAGTTTCTTATTCTCATGCTTTAGATGCTTTTGAAAAGGCCTACGGAGAACGTGTATTACCTACTTACGATTTTTCAAAAGCCGAAACCATTGTTTCATTAGATGCAGATTTTATTGGAGATTGGCAGGGAGGGCGTCATTCCGCGGATTATGTCAAGACACGTGTGCCTTTAAAAAAGAATGGTAAAGCTAAGATGTCGACACACTTCCAGTTTGAAGCAAATATGACGCTTTCTGGAGCCGCTGCTGACAAACGCGTACCCATGTCTGCTGCACAACAAAAACAAGTACTTGCAGCACTTTATTCCGAGTTGACAAATAGTCAAGCAAGTGGAGACCAAACCATTCAAAAATGGGCTAAAGTCGCCGCAAAGTATTTGCGTAAATCGGGCAAGAAAGGAGTTGTAATCACAGGTTTACCTAGTGTGGAAGCCCAAAGAATTGCACTTGCAATCAATCAAGAATTAGGATCTATTGTGATTGACACCCAACACACAACAACAATCCGCCAAGGTAGTGCAAACCAACTCACTCAGCTTGTTGATGACCTCAACAGCGGATTGGTCCAAGGGATTATCACTGTTGGTGTGAATCCAGTATATACACTTGCCAATGGCGACCAGTTTGCTGCGGGTCTTGATAAAGTTAAATTCTCTTTGTCTTTTAGTATGAATAACGACGAAACTGCATCCAAAGCTCAATGGGTGGCAGCGACTCCTCACTACCTCGAGTCCTGGGGTGATGTGGAATTTAAAACCAATTACTTTGGACTTACACAGCCAACAATAAGACCTTTGTTTGACACCAAACAATTTCAAGATGTGTTGCTCAGTTGGCTGGAGAAAGATACAAATTACAGAGACGAATTGCGGACTTATTGGGAGCAAAATATTCTCAATGGGGAGTCTTGGAATAAAGCACTTCACGATGGATTCCATGTGCATGAAAAGCCAATAAAAAAGAAAAATTATAGTGATTCAGTAAGTGATGCATTGGACACACTAGCATCATCTGAACAAGATGGCTATTCTTTACAACTTTACACCAAAACTGGATTAGGGGATGGTCAACAAGCCAACAATCCTTGGCTGCAAGAGCTTCCTGATCCAATAACTCGTATGACATGGGATAATTACCTTACAGTTTCGAAATATGATGCTGAAATAATTGGACTTTGGAATGAGACTCAATCTGATGGTGCACTAAATGGGGGATTTGCAAAAATTACAGTTGGATCCTCTTCGCTAACGGTGCCTGTACTTATTCAGCCCGGTCAAGCCAATGGAACATTTGGTTTGGCATTTGGCTATGGAAGACAAGCCGGGATGAAATCTGAAATGCAAACTGGTGTTAACGCTTATAAATTATATAATAATTTTTCTACTGTGCAGCCAGTAGTCATTGAAGCGATAGGTGGCACACATGAGTTTGCTTGTACACAGTTGCAAAACACCTTGATGGGGCGTGAAGATATTGTTAAGGAAACTACACTCGAAATTTTTAACACCAAAGACAGAAATTACTTTAACGCAGTCCCTGTGGTGAGTAAAAATCATATTGAAACCTTAGTCACCTCTCCCGAGGTAGACATTTGGGATCAGTTTGACCGCTCCGTTGGGCATCACTTTAACTTGTCGATTGACCTAAATGCTTGTACTGGCTGTGGTGCTTGTGTTGTGGCATGTCATGCAGAGAACAATGTGCCTGTTGTTGGCAAGCGAGAAATTCGAAAATCACGTGATATGCATTGGTTGCGAATCGATCGATATTACTCCTCCCAAGAAACTTTTGAGGGCGACAATGATACTGTGAACGAAATCAGTGGATTGGGAGAGTCTCTAACAACTTTTAGCTCTTTGGAGGAGCCATCAGCTAATCCGCAAGTTACCTTTCAGCCGATTATGTGTCAGCATTGTAACCACGCACCTTGTGAAACGGTCTGTCCAGTTGCAGCAACTTCACATGGCCGTCAAGGTCAAAATCATATGGCATATAACCGCTGTGTTGGAACACGATACTGTGCCAATAACTGTCCTTACAAAGTCAGACGATTTAACTGGTTCTTATATAATAATAACGACGAGTTTGATTTCCATATGAATAATGACTTGGGGCGTATGGTACTGAATCCAGACGTGGTTGTTCGATCTCGTGGAGTGATGGAAAAATGTTCATTATGTATTCAAATGACTCAAAAGACAATTTTAGACGCTAAGTTAGAAGGACGTCAAATTAAAGACGGTGATTGGCAATGCGCATGTTCAAAAGCATGTTCAAACGGGGCAATCACGTTTGGTGATATAAATGATAAAACCAGTCGGGTTGCTAAGTCCTTGGAAAGTGATCGAATGTATCACCTTTTGGAAAGCGTAGGCACAAAACCAAACGTGCAATATCAAGTAAAAGTTAGAAATACAGAGACATCATAAACCAATAACTATGGCCTCGCATTACGAAGCACCAATACGAAAACCGCTAGTTACAGGGAATAAATCCTACCACGATGTGACTGTTGATATCGTTGCACCTGTTGAGGGTAAAGCGAACAAGCAGTGGTGGATTGTTTTCAGTATCGCTTTGCTTGCATTTTTGTGGGGAATTGGCTGTATCATCTACACTATCTCAACAGGAATTGGCGTTTGGGGACTCAACAAAACCGTTGGTTGGGCTTGGGATATTACCAACTTTGTGTGGTGGGTTGGGATTGGACACGCAGGCACCTTAATTTCGGCTGTTTTGCTATTATTCCGACAAAAATGGCGTATGGCGATCAACCGATCAGCAGAAGCAATGACAATTTTCTCTGTTATACAAGCAGGACTGTTTCCCATCATTCATATGGGTCGTCCATGGTTGGCATACTGGGTTTTACCCATTCCAAATACATTTGGGTCATTATGGGTGAACTTCAATTCGCCACTGCTTTGGGATGTATTCGCAATTTCGACTTATCTATCTGTATCACTTGTGTTCTGGTGGACAGGTTTGCTGCCTGACTTTGCAATGATTCGCGATCGTGCTGTAAAGCCATTTCAAAAGAAAATTTATGGCTTATTGAGCTTTGGTTGGAGTGGACGAGCAAAAGATTGGCAACGCTTTGAAGAGGTATCTTTAGTATTGGCGGGGTTGGCAACTCCACTGGTTCTTTCTGTTCATACTATCGTATCATTTGACTTTGCTACTTCTGTGATTCCTGGTTGGCATACAACCATTTTCCCGCCCTATTTTGTGGCTGGTGCAATCTTCTCAGGTTTTGCTATGGTGCAAACATTGTTGATTATTATGCGCAAAGTCATTAATCTTGAAAATTATATTACCATCCAGCATATCGAACTGATGAACATCGTAATCATGATTACAGGTTCAATTGTTGGTGTGGCGTATATCACAGAGCTGTTTATTGCCTGGTACTCGGGGGTTGAATATGAACAATATGCATTTCTCAATCGTGCAACTGGGCCTTATTGGTGGGCCTATTGGGCGATGATGACCTGTAATGTATTCTCTCCACAGTTTATGTGGTTTAAAAAATTAAGAACAAGTATTTTGTTCTCCTTTATTATATCCATAGTAGTAAATATAGGCATGTGGTTCGAGCGCTTTGTAATCATTGTAACCTCTCTGCATAGAGACTATCTTCCATCTTCTTGGACAATGTTCTCGCCAACCCTTGTTGACATTGGAATTTTTATTGGAACAATAGGATTCTTCTTTGTTTTGTTTTTGCTATACGCTCGTACTTTCCCAGTCATTGCGCAAGCAGAAGTCAAATCGATTTTGAAGTCCTCGGGGGATAGATACAAAAAAATAACAAGCGATGAGTAGTAAAGTAATTCACGCCATTTATGATGACGATGATGTGTTGTTACATGCTGTCAAGGAGGTCAAAGCAGCAAATCATCACATAGAGGAGGTCTTTACGCCATTTCCTGTCCACGGGCTTGACAAGGCGATGGGTCTTGCACCCACGCGCATTGCGATTGCCTCGTTTATGTTTGGTTGCTTAGGTTTGTCGATTGCCATTTGGCTCACAAACTATATTATGATTGAGGACTGGCCGCAAAACATTGGTGGTAAACCTAGCTTCTCATATCTTGAAAATGTGCCAGCTTTTGTTCCTGTTTTATTTGAGATGACGATCTTCTTTGCAGCTCACCTCATGGTGATCACTTTCTATTTGCGCAGTCAATTATGGCCTTTCAAAAAAGCAGAAAACCCAATGCCATCTACAACTGACGATAAGTTTTTGATGGAGGTTGCTGTTGGTGATAACGAAAAGAAACTCTTTTCTTTGTTGAAAAAGACAGGAGCTATCGAACTAAAAGTACACGAAAAAAAGGGGGAATAATGAAAAGAAATCTAGGCCTTGTGATCTGTGGATTGGCGCTGTTGAGTGTTGTATCATGCTTTGACCCATCCCAACCCAACTATCAGTACTTCCCTGATATGTATGAGTCTGTTGGCTATGACACCTATGCCGAAGCACCTTTTTTTAATGGCACTGCAGCACAGCTGCCTGTCGAAGGATCGATCCCAAGAGGTTGGCAACCCTATGACTATCCAAACACAAATGAGGGTTATGAGCTGGCAAAAGCTGAACTCACCTCACCCCTAGAAAAAACAGATGAACATCGTGCCGAAGGAAAAGAACTCTATGCAATTTATTGTGCAGTATGTCATGGTTCTAAAGGCGATGGACAAGGTATTTTAATGAAGCGTGAAAAGTTTTTAGGGATTCCAAGCTATGCAGATCGTGAGATCACTGAAGGCAGTGTGTATCATGTGTTGATGCATGGTAAAAACGCGATGGGTTCACACGCGAGTTTAATCGATGCAGAAGAGCGTTGGCAGATTACCCAACACGTCATGCATCTAAGAGCGCAATTAACAAAGTAAGAATGATGTATAGCTTTTCTAAAAATCTAAAAATTTTCTCTCTCAGCCTGATGGTTGTGGGTGCAGTGGCTTTGGGAATCGGATTTCTATCTGCCCCAACCACCGTGGAGGAAGCCAAAGCAATGGTAGCAGATGCCCACGGACATGGTGGACATGGCGGGCATGGTGATCACGACACCCATGACGATGATCATAATGTGGCGCACAAAGACGAAGCTCATCACTCGGATCATCACGACACCCATGCCGATGACCATCACGACAATAACGATGAAGCGTATGCTCATAGCGACAGACACGATGCTCATGCTGGAGGACATGGCGAAAGCCACGACAAACATCTCTTGCATCAGCTGCAAAATCGCCCATGGGCTGCCACCTATGTAGCTGCGCTATTTTTTATGATGATTGCTCTTGGCGTACTAGCGTTTTATGCGATTCAACGAGCAGCGCAAGCAGGTTGGTCGATCCTTCTGTTTCGCGTCATGGAGGGGATTACTGCATATCTTCTCCCAGGTTCAATCATCGTATTTGTGCTTCTTGTTCTTTCGGGTCTTCACCTCAACCACCTATTTGTCTGGATGGATGCCGAGGTAGTTGCACATGACGAAATTATTCAAAACAAACAAAGCTATCTTAACGTGCCTTTTTTCCTTGTACGTGCCTTATTCTATATTGTTGGATGGAACCTTTATCGATTCTATTCTAGAAGATTTTCACTGGCGCAAGACAATGATAATGGGATTGGCTATCACAAAAAGAATTTTAGACTTGCGGCAGGCTTTTTGGTGTTTTACATCGTCACAGAATCATTGATGTCGTGGGATTGGATCATGTCTGTCGATCCGCACTGGTTTAGTACCTTGTTTGGATGGTATGTATTTGCGAGCATGATCGTAACTGCAGTAACTGTTATCGCACTGGTTACAATTTATCTCAAATCCAAAGGCTTGTTAGAAGAAGTCAATGACAGTCATATTCACGATCTTGGAAAATTTATGTTTGGATTTAGCGTGTTTTGGACCTACCTGTGGTTTTCACAATTCATGTTGATTTGGTATTCGAATATTCCTGAAGAAGTGACTTATTTTATCACTCGAATCGAGGATTACAATCTCTTATTTTTTGGAATGGTGGTGATGAATTTTGTTCTTCCACTTCTAATTTTAATGAATAGCGATTACAAACGAAACAATTGGTTTATTGTCATGGCTGGAATCATCATTGTACTTGGTCACTACCTTGATTTTTACAACATGATTATGCCAGCAACCGTTGGAGATCAATGGTCATTTGGACTTTCAGAGCTGGGCAGTGCCTCACTATTTGCAGGACTGTTTCTCTATGTGGTTTTCTCGGCTTTGGCCAAGGCACCACTCAAGCCCAAAGGAGATCCATTGGTAAAAGAAAGTAAACATTTTGTCTATTAATTTGTGTGAAGGAATAACGATATGACAACATTGTTAATGATTACGATTTTGGTTTTGGTAAGTATTGCTGTTTGGCAGATTACTAAAATCTTCCAAGTGGCACAGCTCAACAAAAAAGTGGACGATAGCCAAGTTGCCAACGAAAAAGACAACGATTGGAATGGTAAACTCATGTTCGCCTTTTTGGTGTTTATCTACCTAATCACCATTTATTCATTTTGGGAGTGGGGAGATGTACTTCTGCCAGAAGCTGCATCTGAACATGGAGTCGATTACGACCGCCTGATGTGGATTTCAATGGTTTTGATCTTTTTTGTTCAAATTGTCACACAAGCACTGCTCCACTACTTTTCTTACAAATACAGAGGTAGAAAAGGGTTGAAAGCACTGTTTTATGCAGATAATGATCGTTTGGAGTTTATTTGGACAATCATTCCTGTTATTGTTTTGGCGGGACTCATACTGTATGGTCTATATGCCTGGTCAAATATCATGAACTTTGAGGAAGATGAAGATGCTTTAATCGTGGAATTGTATGCACAGCAGTTCAATTGGAAAGCCCGCTACGCAGGTGCCGACAATGTACTGGGGGATGCCAATGTTCGTTTTCTACAAGATTACGATGGTCTCAATCTTGTAGGGATCGACTCCTCAGATCCAAATGGTTTGGACGATGTGGTTGTGCAAGAGCTACACTTGCCAGTTGGGCGAAAAGTGATATTTAAAATGCGATCGCAAGACGTTCTTCATTCAGCATACATGCCGCACTTCCGAGCACAGATGAACTGTGTGCCCGGAATGATTACCGAATTTGCTTTTACGCCAACAATCACCACTGAAGAAATGAGACAAAACCCTGACATGGTAGCCAAGGTTCAAAAAATTAACAAAATTCGGTATGACAACAGTCAAGAGTTGATCGCCAATGGCGAAGAAGCCCTTGATCCATATCAATTTGATTATTTATTACTTTGCAACAAAATTTGTGGTGCATCACACTACAACATGCAAATGAAAATTATTGTAGAAGAAGAAAAAGATTTTAATTCATGGATGTCACAGCAAACAACCTTTGCTGAAGTCATTCAATAAAAAGAATCACCATGGGAGCAGACGCACATCATCACAAAGAAACATTTATCACAAAATATATCTTTAGTCAAGATCATAAAATGATCTCCAAACAGTACCTCATCACTGGTCTGATTATGGGTATTGTTGGAATTGCTATGTCGTTGTTGTTCCGTTTGCAATTGGCATGGCCAGAACAACCCTTTGGTATTTTTGAATCGGTCCTCGGAAAGTGGGCACCTGATGGGGTGATGGATCCCAATGTGTATCTCGCATTGGTCACCATTCATGGTACGATTATGGTCTTTTTCGTTCTCACAGCAGGTCTGAGTGGAACCTTCAGTAACCTTCTAATTCCGTTGCAAATCGGTGCTCGCGATATGGCTTCTGGGTTTTTGAATATGGTTTCTTATTGGTTGTTTTTCCTGTCAAGTGTTGTCATGCTTGCCTCACTATTTGTTGAAGCAGGACCGGCTGCGGCAGGATGGACGATTTACCCACCACTTAGCGCACTGCCACAAGCACAACCCGGCTCTGGACTTGGGATGACCCTTTGGTTGGTGTCGATGGCGATTTTTATTGCCTCTTCACTACTTGGCTCCCTAAACTATATCGTAACAGTGATCAATTTGCGAACCAAGGGAATGAGCATGA
This sequence comes from uncultured Bacteroidota bacterium, assembly GCA_902631125.1. Lineage (GTDB taxonomy): Bacteria > Bacteroidota > Bacteroidia > Flavobacteriales > Flavobacteriaceae > UBA724. Next base: position 5,495 of record CACOXF010000032.1, on the reverse strand, counting down.
CTCGTTTGCCTCTCACCATTTGGGCATTTTTTGTAACTGCAATTATAGGGGTGGTTTCATTCCCAGTATTGCTATCAGCTGCTTTGCTTCTTATTATGGATCGCAGCTTTGGAACCTCTTTTTTCCTTTCCGATATTTTTATACAAGGTGAGGTGCTGCACTATCAAGGTGGGTCTCCAGTATTGTTCGAACACCTCTTCTGGTTTTTAGGACACCCAGAAGTGTATATCGTTTTATTACCAGCACTCGGAATTACTTCTGAAGTACTGGCAACCAACGCTCGTAAACCAATTTTCGGATATCGTGCAATGGTCGCATCGATTTTAGCCATTGCCTTTCTCTCTACAATCGTCTGGGGGCATCATATGTTTATCTCAGGGATGAATCCGTTTTTAGGGTCTGTATTTACATTTACAACCTTACTTATTGCAATCCCATCAGCAGTAAAGGCTTTTAATTACATCACAACCCTTTGGAAAGGAAACCTGCAACTCAACCCTGCAATGCTGTTTTCTATTGGGCTTGTTTCTACCTTTATTACAGGCGGTTTGACGGGTATAATCTTGGGAGACAGTACGCTAGACATCAACGTACATGACACTTATTTCGTGGTTGCGCACTTCCACCTTGTAATGGGAATTTCGGCGCTCTACGGACTTTTTGCTGGGGTGTATCACTGGTTTCCAAAGATGTTTGGACGAATGCTCAATAAACGACTTGGATATATTCACTTTTGGATAACAGCAGTTTGTGCATATGGCGTTTTCTTCCCCATGCACTTTATTGGTATGGCCGGACTACCACGAAGATATTACACCAACACTGCCTTCCCATATTTTGATGACTTGGCAGACATCAACGTTGTGATCACCATTTTTGCACTCATTGCTGGTGCAGCGCAAATTGTTTTCCTATACAACTTTATACACAGTATGTTCTACGGAAAGCCAACAGTTCAAAACCCTTGGAAGTCCAATACCCTTGAGTGGACAGCGCCCATCAAACATTTTCATGGCAATTGGGAAGGAGATATCCCCGAAGTACATCGCTGGGCCTATGACTACTCCAAGCCAGGACACGAAAAAGATTATGTTCCTCAGCACATACCTCTTATAAAAGGTGAGAAAGAGTTGCAACATTAGCGACAAGTCCACTGACAGAATCAAATGAAAGAAACCCTCTAAACAGAGGGTTTTCTTATACGTCATTGGCGTTTATTTTTGGTTATCTTTGAAAAAATGAACGAACATTTAGATCCTCACGGAGAACATTTTACCCCAGAAGAACATGACATCGATCGTGCATTGCGACCACTGCAATTTGATGACTTTATGGGACAACCTCAAGTTCTCGACAATTTGCAAGTCTTTGTTCAGGCCGCCAACCAACGTGAGGATGCACTAGACCACACCCTATTACATGGTCCTCCTGGTCTTGGAAAAACAACCCTTGCTCATATTTTGGCAAACGAATTGCAAGTGGGGGTAAAGGTAACCTCAGGACCAGTACTCGACAAACCAGGTGACTTGGCAGGATTGCTAACCAACCTCGAACCTAGAGATGTATTGTTCATTGATGAAATCCATCGTCTGAGCCCAATCGTAGAAGAATACCTCTACTCAGCCATGGAAGATTATAAAATCGATATCATGATTGAGTCAGGACCCAATGCTCGAACAGTTGAAATAACCCTCAACCCTTTTACGCTCATTGGAGCAACCACCCGATCTGGACTGCTAACAGCACCTATGCGTGCTCGTTTCGGAATCAATAGTCGACTAAATTATTACAGCTCCGAAATTTTATCAACTATTGTGGAGAGGAGTGCAGACATATTAAAGATAACGATCAGTAACGAAGCTGCTATCGAAATTGCTGGCCGAAGTCGTGGTACCCCCAGAATTGCAAATGCTTTGTTGAGGCGAATTCGTGATTTTGCACAAATCAAGGGTGATGGAAGTATAGATATAAAAATAGCCAAATATGGTCTTGAAGCTCTGCATGTCGATGCTCATGGTTTGGATGAGATGGATAATAAAATTTTAAGCACCATGATGGACAAGTTTAAAGGTGGTCCAGTAGGCATCAATACCCTGGCTACTGCAGTGTCTGAAAGTGCAGAAACTCTTGAAGAAGTTTATGAACCCTTCCTAATTCAAGAGGGGTTTATTGTGCGTACGCCTCGCGGACGTGAAGTTACAGACTTTGCCTATCGTCATTTGGGTCGTACCAAATCGAATCGACAAGGAGATTTGTTTTGAATCTTGCAGCCCAACATAGTCAACTCATTAAAAAGCATGCAAAACGACTTGGATTTTTGTCATGCGGAATCTCTGATGCAGGATTTTTAGAAGAAGAAGCACCTCGTTTGGAGCAGTGGCTACAGCAAGGCTACCATGGAAGTATGACCTATATGGAACGAAACTTTGACAAGCGATTAGATCCGACAAAACTGGTACCAGGAGCAAAAAGTGTGGTGTCGATGCTGTACAACTACTACCCAAAAAATACACAATCAGACCCCACTGCACCCAAGATATCTAAATATGCTTATGGAAAGGACTATCATGTTGTTATCAAAGACAAACTGTTTGAACTCATGCAAGTACTGCAGCAAGAAATTGGAGAGATACATGGACGTGTTTTTGTCGACTCTGCGCCTGTGCTGGATAAGGCTTGGGCAGCCAAAGCTGGTTTGGGATGGATCGGAAAGCACTCCAACTTGATATCGAAACAAACAGGCTCATTTTTCTTTATTGCAGAGTTGATCATCGACCTTCCATTAGAACAAGACACACCTGTAACCGATCATTGTGGTTCCTGTACTGCATGTATTGATGCTTGTCCAACAGATGCTATCATAGCACCTTATCAAGTGGATGGAAGCAAATGCATCTCCTATTTCACGATTGAACTCAAAGATGCTATTCCACAGGAGGTCAAGGGGAAGTTTGACAACTGGGCTTTTGGGTGTGATGTATGTCAGGATGTTTGCCCATGGAACCGATTTTCGACACCTCACAACGAACCACAGTTTGAATCCTCATCCGAACTATTGCAGATGAACAGTGATGATTGGCATGAGATCACGGCGGAAGTTTTTGATCGTTTGTTTGCAGAAAGTGCTGTTCAAAGAACTCAATTTTCAGGACTTAAACGTAACCTCGAATTTTTGAAATAAGTCTATACTATTTCATCATAATAATGATAAAATAATCGTTATTTTTGAGATGAAACTATGATTACACAACTCCGGGGTCGTCTTGTTGAAAAATCCCCTACATCAGTGGTTATTGATTGTCAGGGGGTTGGCTATTTGGTCAACATATCCTTATTTACCTATGGACAGTTGACAGACGACGAAAACATTCAGCTTTATACCCATTTGCAGGTGCGAGAAGATGCACATACGCTCTATGGATTTAGTACTGATTTGGAGCGCCAACTCTTTCGATTGCTTATTGGAATTTCAGGGATTGGCGCCAATACTGCTCGTACCATGTTGTCCTCTTTGAGTCCGAGTGAAATTAGTCAGGCAATACAGAGTGATCATGTAAACGTTATTCAATCTGTAAAAGGGATTGGCGCTAAAACTGCTCAACGTGTTGTTATTGAACTTCGTGACAAAGTACAAGCTGTCATCGCAGATGCAGGAATTCCTGCAGTTTCAAGCAATACGAACAGAGAAGAGGCGTTATCCGCTTTGGTAGTCTTAGGTTACCAAACCAAATCATGTGTTAAAATTCTCGACGAACTTCTGTCAATGGATGCTGAAATGAGTGTTGAGCGCCTGATTCGTAATGCGTTGAATAAATTATAGTTTGTATGCAGTTGGTGGTATCAATTCGAAGGATACTTTGGTTTGTTTTATTAATGTTGTCATGGAAAGGTCTTGCTCAAAACGATAGCCTTCAGCTTTCTCCTGCCATTCAAAATATTGCGCTAAAAAAACTCCCAGCCTCTTTTGAAGGAGAATATACCTATGAACCCAACCTGAACCTATATATCTACACTGTCAAAGTTGGAGAAATCAATATCAATGCACCACTGACACTGACCCCAGAAGAGTATCTTGACCGAATGATGCGCAAAGAGGCACTCACATACATGAATGACAAACAAGCCTTGCTCTCTGGTGACATAGACGACTCCGATCAGCAAAAGAATTTACTCCCTGATTTATATGTTCGATCTGATTTGTTTCGTCGCTTATTTGGCAGTGATGTGATTCAAATTATTCCTAAAGGATCAGTAGGAATCGACTTGGGGGTGCGTTATCAAAAATCGGGAAACCCATCGTTATCTCCTCGTAATCAGAGCAGTTTTGGATTTGATTTTGATCAGCGAATCAGTGTAGGTTTGGTTGGAAATATTGGAGAGCGTTTTCGCGTTAATGCCAATTACGATACTCAGTCAACCTTTGATTTTCAGAACCTGATCAAACTTGACTTTTTTCCTCCTTCAAATGATGATTTGAGTCAGTCTGTTGGGGGTCGTGCTGGGAATGCAGTGTCATCGGCCAGTGGTGCCATTGGGCGTATACAAAATGAGGTCGATCGCTTAAAGGGGGGAGTCGATAAAATCAAAAGTTTGAAAGATGGCTACAGTGGTAATGAAGATGGAATTTTACAGAAACTAGAAATAGGAAATGTAAGTATGCCACTCAACAGCTCTTTAATCTCTGGCGCACAAAGCTTATTTGGTGTAAAAGCAGATCTTAAATTTGGAAATACCAACATCTCAGCTGTGATTTCGGAGCAACGTTCCCAAACGCAGCGCATGATGACAGACGCAGATGGCAGTTTGGATGAGTTTTCACTTTTTGCCCTTGACTATGAGGATGATCGTCACTTCTTTTTGGCACATTATTTCCGTGATCAATATGATACTGCGATAGCGACTTATCCCTATATTAACACAGCTGTACAAATCACTCGTATTGAAGTGTGGGTCACAAATCGAAATGCGCAAACCAACAATGTTCGCAACCTTGTTGCTTTGCAAGACTTGGGAGAGACAGCCCCTGATAAAACACGTCTAGATGATTTGGCATCTAATTTTTTTACAACATCAAGTGCCACTGGATATCCTGATAACAAGTCCAATGGGCTCAACCCAGAACAGTTGGGAAGTGGGATTTTGACAAACGATATTCGTGATATCGCCACAACTCGCAATGGCTTTGGGTCTCTTTCTGATGTGGTGCAGGAGGGCATTGATTATGCTGTACTTGAAAGTGCTAGAAAACTCGAACCAACAGATTATAGCTTTCACCCAAAGTTGGGATATATCTCACTCAAACAACGACTCAACAATGACGAAATTTTAGGGGTTGCTTTTCAATACACAGTTGGTGGTCAAACCTATCAAGTTGGGGAGTTTGCAGGTGATGGAGTTCCATCAAGTAGCAGCACTGGCATTGGTCAAAGTCAGCAAGTACTGAACAACAGCTTAGTGGTCAAATTACTTCGAAGTAATCTGACCAATGTAGAGCA
>CACOXF010000031.1 GCA_902631125.1 uncultured Bacteroidota bacterium | reverse complement strand
TGCTGAAGCTCAACAAAATAACATTAGTTTAAATGAATTTAAGGCTCAAAATCCAGACCTCGAGCATTTTCATTCAATTAATAATCACCATTATTTTGTGAAGGACGAATTAATATCGTGGACTGATGCAAAAAATTATGGCGACCAAATTGGCGTTTCGATGTACATCATTAATAGTTCGGATGAAGAAAATGAGGTATATTCTAATCTCCCTTTATCAGGAAACAATGGGTTTGGGTATTTAATTGGTCTATTTCAAGACACAAATGACACCAGTTATTCAGAGCCAGATGGTGGATGGAAATGGGTTGATGGGACTTCATTAACATATTCAAATTGGGAAACTAATGAACCTAATAATGCTAACAACGGTGAGGATTATGGACAGTTTGATTGGCAAGGGGGTGGCACCAAATGGAATGATATAGCAAGCTCACCAAATGTTAACAAAGCTATTTATGAATTTGTTGATTACTCTGCTGATATTTTATTAAACGGAACTGTTAGTGCTGAAAGCAATCAAATTAAAAACGTTGCTGATCCAATAAACGCCCAAGACGTAGCCACAAAAAGTTATGTAGACAGTAATATGTATACTCAAGCCCAAGTTGATGAGTTGATTAACAATTTACTTGACCGAATTGTTGAGGTAGAAAACAACAGTGCTATTTTAGAAGATCAGGATGGAAATGTTTTTGAGTCAGTATTAATTGGAAATCAAGTTTGGGCAGCTTCCGATGCTAAAAACAGCACCTATAGGGATGGAACAGCTATTCCTCAAATTACGGATATGAATACTTGGGCCCAATCAACAACTGGCGCATGGTGTTATTATGAAAACGATAATACTAAGTGGAAGCTTTATAATTGGTATGCTGTTGCAGGAATTCATGATGCTGACCCAAACACTCCCAATAAAAAATTTGCTCCCGAAGGTTGGAGGGTTGCGACTGACTCTGATTGGACTGTTTTAGAAAATTTTTTAATTGATAAAGGTTATAACTATGACGGTTCGACATCCGAAAGTAAGTTTGCAAAAGCAATTTCAGCAAATAACACATGGGTAGAGTGTGGTAATTGTGAAGATGGCGCCCCAGGCCAAGACGTAACAGCTAATAATTCAACCGGTTTTAGTGCTGTACCAACAGGGTATATAGTTACTAATTTTTTTCAAAATGGGTCTGAGCGAGCTGAGTGGTGGACGTCAACTGAAAATGAATCCGAATCGAATAAAGCTTTGAAAAGAGGAATCAACCGAATTTATAAAGGCTTCGATATAACAACTCCATATAAAACTATAGGAAAGGCTGTAAGAATAATTAAAGAGTAATTTAAATAGCCCTCTGGTTAATATTTTCTTTAAAAAATATGTAGCGTTATAGTGATGAAAAGCCAAATTCAAAATCAAATCGACCTCAATGAAACTGGAAGCGGGTCGTTTATCTTAAAAGTCCCTACAAACAACAACAAAACAAAATCATTTAAAATTATTAAGAGATGAAACAATTTTTTCTCACAACCATACTTACAGTTTTAATCACGCAATTTGTAAACGCCCAAGACATCAAGCTAAACGGAACTGTTAGTGCTGAAGGCAATCAAATTAAGAATGTAGCTGATCCAACAAATTCTCAAGATGCCGCTACAAAAAACTATGTTGACAACGCTGGCATTCAAGGACCACAAGGACCACCAGGACCGGCAGGAGCTGATGGAGCACCAGGACCAGCAGGAGCTGATGGACCACCAGGACCAGCAGGAGCTGATGGACCACCAGGACCACCAGGACCACAAGGGCTAACAGGAATGCCAGGTGAAAAGGGAGAGCCAGGCGAAATTGGAGATGAAGGACCACCAGGACCACCAGGACCAATAGGACCAAATGGAGCAACAGGACCACCTGGGCCAGCTGGATCTGATGCAACTGTCACAGCGGGAACTGGTATTGATGTATCAAATGGGGAGGTTAGTTTGAGTGCAGGACTAAATGATTTAACTGATGCAAAAACCTCAAATCAATCCTTCTACATTGGATCTGAACATGGTATTGATAGTGGTCTTGGTGCATATTACAATGTTGCAATTGGTACTAAAGCTCTGAATTCAGTAACTGGTGCTGATTATAATACTGCTATTGGACAAGAAGCTTTAGAAAAATTAACTTCTTCTCATAAAAATACAGCAATTGGGGCACAGGCTTTGAGATATGTAGAAACTGGTGCAAACAACACGGCGATTGGGGCTTATGCTGGTGATGGACTTACAGGAGGATCTGACAATGTAGTTATTGGGCACAATGCTGACACTCATTCAACACAGTCATCTAACCAAATTGTAATTGGTAAGGGAGCTCAAGGACTGAACGATGATTCTGTAACACTAGGTAATGCTGAAATTGATGCTGTTTTTATGGCTGAAGATAGTGGTGCAAGTGTTTACGCTGCAAAATATTATACAGTCGATAGTAATGGAAATGCAACTGAGCTTACTGCTGGGGCACAAGGGCCAGCAGGACCTCAAGGGCCAGCGGGACCAGCAGGGCCAGCAGGGCCAGCAGGAACGGCTCCATCTCCAAAGATTGCAAGCTATAAGTGGCATAATAATCTTTATAATATAGTTGAAAACAAAGCTAATTTTATTCCTCTTGATTTAGAACTAATAAATACTGATACATCCATTTTTGAATTGATTAATTCTGGAAATGGAGGAAGCGATAATTGGGAATCTGACTCCACTGGCTCAGAAGCAAGAATTAAAGTGAATGAGTCGGGGTGGTATGAAATCATTACTATGGCTTACTATTATGATCTAGGAGCTGGTCGTGAGTTGAGAACTGCGATATACAAATCTGTAAACGATTCTTCTCCTCTTCAGTTTCAAGAGAAAATACAAGATCACAAATTTGCTAATAGTTCAACTGGTGGTATTAATTCTAGACAAACAGCTTATGGCCATACAATTATGTATATTAATAGTGGAGAATGTATAACTTACGCCGTTAGATCTAATTACCCTTTGTGGCCTGAAAGGCCCAATAAAATTACAATTAAAAAGTTATAAGAATTTGTAAATATATTTCTTGGGAATGAAACAACAGCAAGTGATTATAACTCATTAGTACTTGGTCAATGGAATTTAGCAGGGTCTACTACAACAAACAGTCCTACAGAGTTTAGTACAGACAACACAGCCTTTGTAATAGGAAATGGATTAAGTTGGGATAATAGGGGTGATGCACTCGTTGTTAAGTTTAATGGTGACGCAACTCTTGCAGGGAATTTTAACATAAATTCTGATGCACGCTTTAAAGCAAACATTGTATCTCTTGGTTCTACTTTGTCTAAACTTCTACAAATAGATGGTAAAAGCTACACTATGAAAAAGGATGAGAGTGAGAAACAAAAGATAGGTTTACTTGCACAAGACATAGAAAAAGTATTTCCTGAACTTGTTTCAGAAAGTCACGGAATCAAGTCTGTAAACTATCAAGGACTTGTTCCTGTACTTATTAATGCTTTGTAAGAGCAAGAGGAAAAGATGAGGTCTCAACAATCACAAATTGATGAGTTGAGAACTTTGGTTAAAAATCTTATAAAATGAAACATTTATAGAGCTATAAGACCATTCTCGGCAATAATGTTGGTGATTTGTATGGGGTATAGTCTAACGATTTTGGCTTGGTTTTGAATAGCGTTTAAATTCCTGACAACAAATTTCCAAGACCATCTTTAAACTGAAAGCCGTCCATCTTTCTGTATTTATTTAGCTTTTTGTTTGCTTCCAGCCCCCACAATAAAAATTCCATCATAAAAAACAGCTCTTCGGCCGGACAATCTGCTTGATGAGTTGCAACTAGTTTTTTCAAGTGAGGGACACCCATTAAGGTATCTTGAAACACATTGTCTGGTAAATTGTCTTCCAAAAACAATTCGTTATCGCCATAAAACCAACCCAGTAGTTGGTCATAAGGACCTGCAACATCTTGCTTTTCAAGTTTTTTGATTTCAGGAAAATATATAGGAAATAAGGTTTTTACAGCTTGATTGATCAGGTGGAATGAAATCTGTTCGGCACCCTCTTGTTCACCTTCATAAACCAATTCCACTTTTCCATTAATGGCAGGGATAATCCCTAAAAAATCAGACATTCTAATACAGGTATTTTGCTCGCCAGAGATCAGCATACGTCGTTCAGCAGTACTCATAAGGTTTTCGAAAGCAGTGATACTCATTCGTGCACTAACGCCACTTTTGAAATCTACATATTCACTTTTTCTAGCTTCAAAGCCTATTTGCTCCAAAATGTCACGTGTCAGTTCAGGAACGTAAATGGCTTTTTGTACTGCTTTGTTTGTATGTGTCTCTTGTTGGGTTATGGCCTTAGCTGTTTCCAAGTTATGTGGATAGTGAGTTAAAATTTGGGAACCAATACGATCTTTTAGTGGGGTGACAATGCTTCCACGATTGGTGTAATCCTCAGGGTTGGCTGTAAAAACAAACTGGGTTTCAATTGGCAATCGTAGTTTAAACCCTCGGATTTGAATTTCCTTTTCTTGCAATATAGAGAATAGCGCTACCTGTATTCTTGCTTGTAAGTCAGGCAACTCATTCAAAACAAATATGCATCTGTGTGCTCTTGGGATCATGCCAAAATGAATTACACGTTCATCAGCATAAGACAGCTTTAGGTTTGCTGCTTTTATGGGGTCAACGTCACCAATCAAATCGGCAACACTCACATCTGGGGTTGCCAGTTTTTCAAAGAAACGATCATCACGATGTAGCCAAGTGATGGGGGTATCATCTCCTTTTTCAGCAATTTGTGCCTTAGCAAAATTGCTGACTGGTGCTAAGGGGTCGTCGTTGATTTCAGAGCCTTCGACTACAGGAACCCACTCGTCCAATAATTGCGTGAGTTGTCGAGCCAGTCTTGTTTTGGCCTGCCCTCTCAAGCCAAGTAAGTTGATACTATGCCCTGAAAGCAATGCACGCTCTACGTCGGGAATTACTGTATTTTCATAGCCTAAAAGCCCTTCAAATGTTGGCTTGCCACTTTGCAATCTTGTTCTAAGGTTTTGTACTAATTCTTGTTGAATAGATAGGGGTTTGTAATTCGATTTTTTTAGTGCGGCTAGTGTCGTACTCTTTTTCATTTATCCCAATCTTTTTTTTCTGTTTTGTTCATAATCTTCAAAAATCATTTTGCCTAAGCCCTTAAGCCCTGTAAAAAATGCCTTTCCCTTATTGGCTTCAGTAAAAGTTCGGATAAACTCTTTTAGATAGGGGTCTTGTGCAATCATAAATGTAGTGATGGGGATGTGAAGTTTTCGTGCTTGCCGTGCCATGTTGTAACATTTATCCACGATGTGCTCGTCAAGTCCCATGCTGTTTTTATAATAGGTGCCATCGAAGTTTTTTAAACAACTTGGCTTTCCATCTGTTATCATAAAAATCTGTTTATTGCTGTTTTTTCTTCTTCGCAACAAATCCATAGCCAAAGTCAGTCCCGCAACAGTATTTGTATGATAAGGTCCTACTTGCAAGTAGGGGATATCTTTTAGTGCAATGGGCCAAGCATCGTTTCCAAACACCAAAATGTCGATTGTATCTTTAGGGTATCGAGTGGTAATAAACTCTGCAAGTGCCATTGCAACTTTTTTGGCAGGCGTAATGCGATCTTCACCATATAAAATCATGCTATGACTGATGTCAATCATCAAAACAGTACTCATTTGTGTATTATAATAATTGTCTTCCACCACAAGGTCGTCGTGATGCAATGTAAAATCAACTCCTGCTGTTCGTATTTGCGCATTGCGTAGACTTTCGGTCATGGATATTTTCTCAACTGGGTCGCCAAATTGGTAGGCTTTATATTCTCCTGTATCGTCTTCACCGCGACCAGTGCTTTTGGTTTTGTGGCTGCCACTTCCTGCTTTTTTGAGTTTTCCAAAAATTTGTTTTAATGCGTGTTCACGCAAAAGTTTTTCCGTTTTTGCAGTGAGAGACATGCCAGTATCGTCCCCTGACCTATCTCCTTTTGGCTGTATATAAGCACGTTGTAGGAGATCTTCGATAAAATCATCTATGGTATATTCTTTGTTGGTTAGCCCGTATTCCAAATCCAATTCACGTAGCCAATCAATTGCTTCATCAAAGTCTCCAGAGGTGTGTGTAATCAGCTCTTTAAAAATTTCAAAAAGACGCTCGAATGGCGTTTGTTTCTTGGAAACATATTGCGTAAATGTAATGCCAGCAGTGGACAAATTTAGTTTCATAGCATTGTAAATGTACTAAAATCATTGTAATTTTTTTGATATAATTTTAAATGACGGGCCTTACTGTATTTAGTTAACCTTAAAATAAATATTCGGAGGCTATTAAAGTGAAATCGAACTATTTTAGAATGAATTTATTTAAAATTGTAAGTTCTTTGCCTTAGTTGTTTTGCCTCTAACAACAATCTTGATGCGCTATTTCCAAAAACATTTTAGATTAATTCAAGAACGAAATATACATTTGGCTTATTTTCGAATTTGTAAAGCTTTTTGAAATAAAATATTCCTAACTTCATTTATACTTGGTGATGCATCGACCAATAAGTTACTTCTCTCATATGGGTCATTTTTTAAATCATAAACCGATTCTGTTCCATCGGCATTTACGATTAACTTATATTGCGTATCTCTAACTGTATAACTCACATTTCCGTCTGTTGATTTTTCAGCATATGCATATGCTCTTGAGTCAAAATCTGTTTCTTTTAGTAAAGGAAGGAAACTTTTACTGTTGTGTTTTACTGATGTATGAGAACCTGCCATTTGAGCAATTGTAGTAAATAAGTCTGTTGATTGAATTAAGGCATTCTCACGTTCCCCTTTTCTTGTAACACCTACTCCAGAGATAACCATGGGAACATTTATACCACCTTGAAAAATACTTCCCTTAGCTCTTCTAGTTCGATATGGAGATTGAACAACTTGACCTGGGGTTCCATTGTCAGATAAAAATATCACAATAGTGCTCTCAAGACCATTTGGAATTGATTCAATAACTCGACCCAACTCAGTGTCAATGGCTTCAATTGCAGAAAAATAATAGGGCAAGGGGTTTGCTTCTATCATTGCTTCATCCTCTGACAAATTACCTTGACTATGTAAGTTTGTTGGAGCAAGGTGAAAAGGGGTGTGTGGTGCATTGTATGCAAGCCATAAAAACCATGGCTTATTTCTTTGACTAATCCATTGGACTGCTTGGTTAGAAAATTCAGTGGTTGTATAAGTTTCCACTCTTTCTCTTTCTCCATTTGTAACCCGATTCCAGCTTGTGTATGAAGATACACCTCCTCCAATAATGCCAGAATAATAATCTACTCCCATAGAATTTGGATCAGTAATTGTATTCGATAAATGCCATTTGCCGATTAATGCTGTGTCATAGCTACCGTTTGTTTGATCTTTCAAAAAGTCGTGTAAAGACTCCTCATTTAATGAAATATCTTGCTCTACTTCCATTACACCCGTGTGGTACCCCAACTTACCAGTAAATATGGAAGCTCTGGTCGGAGAGCAAACAGAATAAGTCCAAAAATTATCGAAAGTAATTCCATCAGCCATTAAGTTATTTAGGATTGGCAATTGTGGTTTTTCCTGCCCTTCGGGATAATTTGGAAAAGCATCCTTTCCCATGTCATCTGCAATAACAAATAAAATGTTTGGTGATGAACTTTCGGGTTTTTCTGGCTCTTCAGAAGTATTTGTTGAATGTTTTTCGCAGGAAATTAAAATGAAAATGAAAAGTTGTATCAATATTGTGGGTTGAGCAACTAACCCTTGCATGAATTTCTTCCTACGATGCTTGATTGACGTCATTTTTTAAACATCCCCTTTTAAACAACGTGTAAAAAAGGGGAAATCATCGGAAACAACATAGTAGTAAATCCCATTAGGAAATTCAGGTGTAGTGCCAAATCTTCCGTTACATTCATCTAAATCTCCAAGCCCTTCTACATATTCATAGTCTTGCGTAAATGCACCCATTGGAATGGGTTTATTGATATTACTATTTGCGTTTGGTCCACCAAGAATTGCCGTTAGTGTGTTTGGCCTATTTTTGTCAGGGTAAGATTTCAATCGATAACTTGTTGTTAATGCTTTTAATTGACTTTGCGAGTCTTTAGGGTCAGCGTAGCCATACCTTGCATAAACAGGAAAGCCATCAGATGCCCACCCAATTAGGGTCATACCATTATTATCTGCTAAAAAATCAATAAGTAGCTCAGGCATTCCGTGATAATGATAAGCACCATTAGGTTGAACATGTGCATGATTCATGTCATCTCCAAAATCAAAGGTATCATGTCCCAAAGCTTCAATATTCCAGTTTCCCTCTCCACGGGCCAAACTACATTCGCCAGCGTCATTGCACCTGCCAGCAGTAGCGGGATCGAATTTTACACTATTTAAGGCATAAGCAATTGCCATGGCAGGGCCGCTCACCTCTTGACCACTTTCATAAATTATTGAAGGACAAAGTGTAAAACTTTTGCTAACATTTTGTGCACTTATCCTGTTTGGATTATTTGAATTCGGAAAGGTGCCTACTTCATGATTCGGAATGCCATTTCCATTTAAGATTCTGTTTGTACCATCTGATGACCATGAATACTTGCTTGAAGCCATAACAGATTCATCATTATTGTAAATTTCTTCATCTATATTTACCAAAATAGTTGCTGTAGAAATTCCAGTTGCACAATTTAAGGTTTCTTCATCATTTTGCGTTGAAGACTCATTTTTGTCACATGACATGAATAACAATCCAATTAGGATAATTCCAATTCTAAGATTCATTTGCTATTGGTGTTTACTTTTATTAGACACTTAAAAACTAAAATAGTTCTGGCAAATTATAAAAAACTATCCCGCCAAAAAAAATTATTTTTACGAAGAATGCTAATTTCTTTTACAGGCACCGTAATGTAAATACATAACATAGCCAATAGCTTTTTGTTGGATTTAGATATTAAACTATGCGTTAATTAAAATAATAGTTTTACTAATTCCCAATTTATTGTTTTGTCAGTTTACTGCTGTAAACATAACAGAATTGCAGGTAGCAATTAATGAAAATAAATAAATGAAGAAATTGGTATTTGAATTAGTCAAAATATAATTACTTAAAAAAGTGATAAAAAAAACAAATCGTTGTAAATCCTAAGATTTAACTATTTTGAATGAAATATTTTTTTCTTTTATAATTAAAAAATAAACTCCCCTTTTTATGTTTTCAGTATTAAAAGTGCTATCCTTTATTCGACATTCGATTTTTCTTCCAAACAAATCATAAAGTTCGATTAAATCATTTTCAACACCCTTTACTTTAAAAAAGTTATTAAATGGATTAGGAGTTATTAAAACAGATTTTTTAAAATCTTCAATATATAAATTTTTAATCATTCCATTTTTATCAAATTTTGATAAAAATTTCCAAATTTCATTGTTGGCATCTATATCCATATTCCCAGACGTACCAGGCCAGTCATGTGCTCCGCCAATTATCTTCAATTCTTGTACTTCAACACCACCATTCCCATTTGACCAAATTTTTCTTTGGACTGTACTTCCATCTACAGTATTTGTATTAGTGACATCCGAAACGTACGGACTTTCATCTGTTGAATTAATATTCGTCCAGTACTCTGTAATTTTGTTGGCTGACAAATAGTATAAATCTAATCCCCAGTCTTGACAACAGCCATTATATAGTGAGTGGGCATTAGTGTCTTCAGTCCCGGGGATTAGCATTATTGCAGTTGGATGCTGAGGTGAACAACTTGAAAACCCTAAATTAGACCTTTCAGATTCTGAAAGCATACTTCCAGAAACAGATGCTATACCAGCTATTTTATTATTTAATCTACAAGCAAGCTCATATGAGAATATTCCTCCCTCAGAATAACCACATGCGTATATTCTGTCTAAGTCAACAGAATAATTGCTACTAATTAAATTAATTATTGCATCAATAAAATTCGTTTCATCCCTTGGAGCAGCGTTTGTAGCCTTATCAATCCATGAAATAATTCCAGTGCTTGGGTCAGTAGTTGCTACGGGGTAAATCAATATAAAATTATTTTCTGCAGCAAGTCCTCGCATGTCACTTGTATAGTTCATATAAGTGACTGGATCTCCACCCCCTCCATGAAAATTAAATAAAATTGGTATTGGATTATTTACCGAGTAATTATTTGGGACATATAAATAAAAATGTCTATCCGTTTGGTTATGATTTATAGTTTGAAATCCATCATAGATTTGTGCAAATAAATTGCAACTTAAAGAATACAAAAAACCTAGTAAAAATAAAAACCTATGTCTGAAACAATAATTAATTTTGAACATAATTAAATTTGATCAATTAAAATTATCTTAATACACTATACAAATTTAAAATAGTTTGTTAATGAACTAATTAAAAAAATTGGTATATTATAACATTAATTGCATTCATGAGAAAAGTTAAACTTCATTTATTCATTCTTCTTGTTAATTTCCCTTTATTTGGACAATTACAATCTCCAGATAGTTTTTTAGGCTATAGCCTAGGGACAACTTTCTCCAGACACCATCAAGTAGTGGATTATTTTGAACATCTTGATTATCATTCCGAAATGGTTAGTTTGGATCCTTATGGTACCACCTATGAAGGGCGTCTTCTTCAATTGGCCTATGTTTCAACCCCTGAAAACTTGAGCAACTTAGAAACTATTCGTCAACGCCACCTTCAAAATACTGGATTGGTTAAGGGTGAAAAAAACAATGATATTGCAGTTGTTTGGTTGAGTTTTAATATCCATGGGAACGAGTCTTCAAGTACAGAAGCATCAATGAAAACAGTTTACAATTTAATTGAAAATCATACTGAATGGCTTGAAAATACAATTGTGATAATTGACCCATGTGTTAATCCTGACGGCAGAGACCGATATGTTAATTGGTACAAGCAAAATAGGAGTAAACCTTACGATGCCAATCAGTTCTCTCGCGAGCACATTGAGCCATGGCATAATGGGCGATCAAACCATTATATTTTTGATTTAAACAGGGACTGGGCATGGGCTACACAAATTGAAACACAACAACGATTAAAAAAGTACAACCAATGGTTACCTCATGTACATGTTGATTTTCATGAACAAGGAATTAACAGTCCCTATTATTTTGCTCCTGCTGCCAAACCAGTTCACGAAATTATTTCCCCATTCCAGATGGAATTTCAAGATAAATTAGCAAAAAATCATGCCCTCTATTTCGATCGTGAAGGTTGGCTGTACTTCACCAAAGAGGTATTTGACTTGCTGTATCCAAGTTATGGGGATACTTATCCAACGAATTTAGGAGCAATAGGAATGACTTATGAGCAGGCAGGTAATGGGGGAGCGGGCCTGGGTGTTCTTAATGATGAAGGTATCGAATTAACTCTTACTGATCGTATTGAGCATCATTACACAACAGCTATTTCCACTGTCGAAACTGTTGCTAAAAATCGTCATGCTCTCAATATGAATTATCAGGCTTTTTTTGAGGACAAAGACCGAAAACACCTTAACTATGTTCTACAAGGCAGTAACAACAAATTAAAACCGTTATTAAGGTTACTCAACCAACATGAGGTAGAATATGGATTTTTGGAACAAAATTTATCAATTAAAGGTTATGATTACGAAAAACAGAGAATTACCAGTACTAACTTTGAAAAAGGAGCCTTAGTAGTTCCTACTCAGCAAGTTAAAGGAAAAATGATACAGGTGTGGTTCGAACCTAAAACAGAACTTCAAGATTCACTCACTTATGACATTACTGCTTGGTCTATTCCATATGCCCATGGTTTAAAAGCAGTTGGCACCAAAAATAAAATCAATTATGAACGACAAAAATTAACATTACTTCAGCAGCCAATTTCTTTAGAAGCCTACGCCTGGGGTACAAACTATGACAGTTTTGAAGACGCTAAGTTTTTGGCTGCACTTTTAAGAGCTAATATCAAATTACACGTTAGCAAAAAACCTTTTAGCAGTGTTGAAAAATATTGGAAAGCGGGAAGTTTATTTATTCTAAGAGGGGAGAATAGGAATAATCTCTCATTTGAAGCTACCCTAAATAGATTGGCAAAAGAATTTCAAAAGCAATTGACCCCGATTGCTAGTGGCTATGCCTCAACAGGACCAGACATGGGCTCAGATAACTTTCAATGGATTAAAAAACCCAAAATTGCAGTACTTTCAGAAGGTAAAATTTCACCATATGCATATGGTGAGTTATGGCACTATTTTGAGCAAGATTTAAATTATTCATTTCATCAAATTCGCGTCAATCAACTCTCTGAAAATGTGATGAAAAAAATCGATGTGCTCATCATGCCATCAGGGTTATACCCCAGCCTCAGCTCTGAACCTAAAAAAGAAATGATAATTCGCTGGTTAAATCAGGGGGGTCGTATCATTGCAATTGAACGCGCTTTATCCTTTTTTGAAGATAAAAAAGTCTTTGGTATAAAAAGAAAGGAAAATAAAATCATATCGGATCCCACCCAACGTTATGATGAACGTAAGCGCAATAATATCAGTAATATTATCAGTGGAGGTATTTATAAAACCATATTAGACGATTCCCATCCCATTGGATTGGGATACGGCACCAACTACTACACTCTTAAGCGGTCAGCTATGGCTTATTCACTTTTGGAAAAAGGAATTAATGTCAGTTATATTCCTGAAGGAGCAACTGCTATAGCAGGTTTTGTAGGCAAAAATGTAGCTAATGCTCAAGAGAAATCATTGATTATTGGCTCCGAACAGATTGGCAAAGGAAATGTTATTTATTTTGTGGATAACCCCATTTTTAGAGCGTTTTGGGAAAACGGAAAATTATTGTTGTTTAATTCTGTGTTTCTTAACACAAATTAGACTCAAAGTAAGACTCGAATCTTGTCACTCACAATTAATGAAAGTTTAAAATCAGTAAACATTTGTTAAATGTTATGAAATGGAATATGTTCTAAAATAATAAGTGATAAAAAGAATAAATTATTTGCCTTAGAAATAATTTGTGGAGCAGAAAGGAGTGAAATCGAACTATTTTAGAGAAGATTTGTCAAAAATAATAAATCTTTAAGCCTTGGAAATTTTGGTTCAAGTCCCGATTCGATTACCACACGGGATAAATCTTCTTTTTAGATTTATCCCTTTTTTTATTCAATTTTAGATTTTAAAACTTTAATTCGGTGCTTTAAAAATTTATTTCTTTTGGTCTGCTCATTCAGTGCACTTATCAAAATATGAATTAAAGCTTAATAATTAACAGCCACGTTCTAGAAATAGTTTTATTGAACATTATTAATTACTTTAGATATAGTGGAAACTGAAAACTATATAATTGATTTTCTTACCAATGAATGGATAAGAAACACTTTAGCTTCATTATTATATATTTTAATGATCATGTTTATAGGACGACAGATATCTCATAAACAGAGACTTTTTTTAGCTAAATCAATTGCAATTCTTTTAATTATAACTACAGTAACTGGTCATTATAGAAATATTGCTAATGGATATTGGAATGCTTCTGAGAATTTACCCCTGCAATTATGTGGAATTTCAAATCTTATTGCTTGTTTTATTTTATTTACTAAAAAGAATAAGATTTTGTTTGAATTCTTATTTTACGCTGGAATCATTGGTGGAATTCAAGCTTTTCTAACTCCACAAATAAATAATTTTGACGGATCTAACTATGAATACATTGAATACCATTTCAGCCATGCTGGGATTATTTTACTTCCGATATTCATGTATAATTTTTTAAACTATGAAATAACTAAGTTTTCATGGCTTAGAGTAGTTTTATATTTAAATGTTGTACTTATGATTGTTATGCCTTTGAATTTTCAAATGGATTCTAATTATATGTATTTAGCCTACCCTCCCAATGTTAATAATCCACTTATTATTGGAGAATGGCCATATTATATAATTTACTGGGAGTTTATAATTGTTATTTTTACTTACACTACCTACCTCATTACAACAAGAAAGAAAGCGTAATACTAAAACACCAATAGCGGATACTAGGGGAGTGAAATCGAACTATTTTGAGCGAGATTTGTCAAAAATGATAAATCTTTAAGCTTTGGAATTGTTGGTTCAAGTCCCGCTTTCAGCACGATTTTATTCCCAAGAATAATTTTTTATACTTGGGAATATTTTTTTAGTTCACATTAAATATAAATCCCATTCATATTTAAATACAGGGTTTTCTTAAATTAGAAGCATGAAAACCAATGCAATGAAGAAAATTATATTATTCCTTTTGTTTCCACTACTATCTTTTTCTCAAGAAAAAACAATTGAATCTTTTTTTAAAGAATACAATTATAATTGTGAAAACTACAATGGAGAAGATCTTTACGAGTTTTTCGGATTTGACATCGAAGATGATGTAACACCAGCTTTAGAGGCAATTAATTCATTTTGTGAAAATGGTTCAGAGTCAAATAAAAACGAATCATTCATTATAGCTACCAATGTGAATGTTAGGAATTTACCCTCTTTAGAAAAAGGTGTTGGAGAAAAATTATTTAAAATAAATAAAACGATCCCTGGATCTATGCAACCTGATGGAGGCCGTCAAAAGCAAGAATGGATTTGGTTTAAGCCAACCAAAGTTTCAATAATTGATTCTGTTATTAGGGATAATAATCTTTGGTATAAAGTTGTCGGAAATAAGCTTTCAAATGAAGAATTGAACAATTTAAAGTCTTGGAGTGATTGGAATATTGTAATGGATAGCCTTTATAATTTTAATCCGAATAATGATAAAATTAGAGAAAATCATTTTCAAGCGAAACATCGGAAAAGTTGGCAACAATGGCAGTTAGAAGAGCTTAAAAAAAAGTATTTGGGTCGTTGGATACACCACAGTCTTGTTCATCGTTTTCCAGAAGACAGTTTTTCAAATAGAGTGAGATTTTACAATGGAAAATACACAGCACAAAAATCCAAAGAGGACTGGACAGGTGATGAAGTATCAGTTGAATTTGAGGTTATTAATGGTCGTGTGGAGGGAAAATACCGTTACCAACCGGGACAATATGATGGAGAATCTTGTAAGTTTAGCGGATTTATAGAATCTAACACAAAAATTGAGGGTCAATACTTATGTTTTGTCGAGGGAAATCTTAGTGATCGGGGTAAACTAAATATTCGAAATATGGATAATAACGCATTTGAAATTTTTGCAAATTCATATGAAAATTCATCAGTGTTGACTCGGATGGGAACTCAATATTTTAAATATAAATTTGAAAAACCTAAAATATATGAAGATGCAGATAAATATAAAGGAACAGTGTTCAGACCTGGTCAATACAAAGTGTTTTTAAATGAGATTGATGAATCTCATGCTGTTTGTTGCCCAGAGAATATTAATACTTATGAAATTATACTAAACATATCAGACCAAATTAATGGTTTTATTTCAGCAAGCTCATGGGGATATCATGGTTTGTACGGTAAGTTTTTGGATGCTAGAATAAAGAATAAGAATACTGTTGAATTTACCTTATCATCTACTAATGAGGGCATACCCTATAAACATCCTAACTATACTATTGAAATTCTTGATGATAAGACTTTAAAATATACAAGTGATGGTAGATATTTTTACTTCAACTCAGACAAAGGCAGAAATGAATTGGTTTTTAATTATACATTT
>CACOXF010000030.1 GCA_902631125.1 uncultured Bacteroidota bacterium | reverse complement strand
CAATCCTTTCCAACAATGACGGTTGTGTGATTGCACGCAGCAATGAAGCCAAGGCTTTGGGCTTACCCATGGGTGCGCCTGCACATCATTACCATTCATTTTTCAATCAGCACAACGTCAAGGTGTTTTCGTCAAATTATCCATTGTACGGAGACATGAGTCGGCGTGTGATGGACGTACTCAAACAGTTTACCCCTCTGGTGGAAGTGTACAGTATTGATGAAGCCTTTTTACAGTTTGAAGGGTTTGAACATTACGATTTAGAAGCCTACGCACAACAAATGCAAAAGCGAGTCCGCAAGTGGACGGGAATGCCTGTCAGTATTGGACTTGGTCCGAGTAAGGGTTTAGCAAAGGTCGCAAATCGAGTGGCTAAAAAATTTGTAGATCGAACCAACGGAGTCTATTTAATCGGTTCTGAAGAAAAGCGCATCAAAGCATTGAAATGGCTTGCCATTGGCGACGTATGGGGCATTGGGCATCGCCACAACAAACGATTGGTGTTGCGCAACGTACATACTGCTTATGACTTCACCCAACTCTCCGATGCTTGGGTGCGAAAAGAAATGAGTGTCGTTGGGCTTCGTCTTAAACACGACCTACTCGGCAAATCTTCGATTCCACTAGAAATGGTTACAGCACCCAAAAAAGCCATTGCCACTACACGCAGCTTTGAATCGCTCATCGATGACTTTCAAGAATTACGCGAGCGTGTTTCGACCTTTGCCAGTCTGTGTGCCGAAAAGCTACGCAAGCAAAACAGTAGATGCCATGCGCTAGTTGTGTTCGTGCGCAGCAATCCCTTTATGCCCAACATGCCACAGTATCGCAACAGTACAATGATTCACTTGCCCTTTGCCACCAACTCGAGTTTGACCCTGAGTAAAACAGCGCTCCAAGGTCTAGACTTGATCTATAAGTCTGGTATATCATATAAAAAAGCTGGGGTAATGGTCACAGGTATTGTACCGGAGGATGCCTATCAAATGACCTTGTTTACTTATGAAAATCCAAAGCACCAAGCCTTGATGCAACGCATCGATTATCTACACAAACGCTTTGGCCCACATAAAATTAAAATTGCAAATCAAGACTTGAACAGAACCTACAAGATGAGGCAAGCACATTTGTCACCACGCTACACAACGGATGTGCGTGACGTGATTCGTGTGCGCTGAACATAAAGAGGAATAGGTTTGAAGAAAGAAGGAGGACTACACTTCTTCACTCCCGATACTTCGGGACAAGGGGTGTGGCTAGCAGGAGAAGGCGTATCGGCTGGATTTCCGTCGCCAGCCGATGATTTTAAAGAAACACGCATTAGCTTAGACAAGGTAGCTGTCAAAAACGAAGCTGCCACATTTTACGCACGCGTTGCTGGACAGTCAATGATTGGAGCAGGTTTGGACGACGGAGACTTACTGGTCATTGATCGCAGTTTGGAGCCCCTGGATGGAAAAATTGCAGTCTGCCTTATCGATGGTGATTTTACAGTCAAGCGACTCAAAGTCGAAAAGAACTGTATATGGCTAATGGCCGAAAACAAACGCTACAAACCCATATTAGTCACAGAAGAAAACGAGCTTATGATTTGGGGGATTGTTACCCATGTGCTTAAGGCGCTTTGACCACAATTCGCTTGTTCACTATTGTTTGATCAAAAACAAAGCGCAAAAAGTAAATACCTGAAGCTGTGGGCATTTTGAGTCGTTTAAATGTACCCGACCATTGATTTATTCGTTTGCCTTGAGCATTATAGATCTGTATGAAGTTGGGATTAAGGTTTGGGCTGATATCGATATAGCTCGTTTGGATTGGATTGGGAACAAACAATTCACGATCTACGAGTTCTGAGGGGTTTGAAAGCGAACTATTCCAAGACGTTTGTTGCTCATCTCCCCACAAAAAATCAACTAACTCTGGGTGGTCAATAAAGGGATTTCGATTGCCTTGGTAACTGTAAATTACATTGTTTCGGATGAGCTCAAAATTATCAACTGGGTCTAATTCGTGCCACTCCAACAGAGTTGAGCGAACGCCGTGACGAGGGGATTTACTTGAGGTGGAAAGAATACTTTCAGTCATTTCTAAATCTTCTTCCCCATTGTCTCCTTCATATCGTACGGCCATATAAAAAATAATACGCGCAACATCACCCTTGTCCTCATCACGAGGTTCAAAAACTAGTGCAGAGCTACTATATGAGTTTCCATAAATCTCATTACAGCTGCTACTTGTGCAATCATCAAAACTATAATTCGAGCGTGTAGAGTTAACATTGCTGTTACAGGCACGTAGGTTGTGAACATCTGTACCCATCGGACGTGAGGTGCCGAAATCCCCTCTTGACTTTGCCCAAACATGTTCTCGGTTCCAACCATCATATTCCTGTGGTCCATTTACAGACTCTCCAGTGTAGATCAAAATCACATTGTTTGTATTGTTGGGGTCAGCATCTGCAACTTTTAATATATCCCATGTGTCAGTTAAGCCACTTGAGTAAGGATAATCTATGTGATCGTCAATAATATTGTGCAAGGCCAATCGGAGTGCCTGATCAGATTTGTTTTCAGCTGTGTTGTAATAGCCACTTGGAATCTGACTAAATGAAAGGGTTGAAGCAAATAGCCAACCCCAAAAAATAAAATATGAAACCTTTCTCAAATTATTCAACAACAATTTTGACATTGTCTATCTCAAAAGTGGCTGCGGCAGATGAGGTTGATGTGTATTTAAAAGCAATGAATAAATTACTACCAGTAGCATTATCCAAAGTTTGAGCTCCTGAGCTTGTCCATGAACTCCACGAACCAGTATTTGTATCGAGTGTTGGTGATAACTGTGTCCATGTGCCGTCTGAGTTTGGGTTGCCCCCAGAGTAGTCAGTTGAATAGAATACTTCTATATCGTCACCACTATATCTTTTGACAGAATCAAATATAAAAAATACATTTCCAGAACTCGCACTTAAGTCAATCGCCTTTGAAATAAGCCAATCTTCATTCGCTCTGGCACCACCACTGTATCCAGACATTTTTGCACTGGGAGCAGGATTGCCAAAACTTACAACCTCCCATTGTTGTGAGCCCGTTACATTATAGGTCGTCCAATTCGTAAAATCACCACTCGAAAAGTCATCTTCAAAAACAGACGCAAATAAACTACACTCTTCCCCTGACATTTCTACATCATCTATCGAGTTTAACATCAAAACAAGGCTGTCCCCATCGTAGGTTTTGCTTACAATTCCTCTAATGGTACCTGTGCCAGTTGGCAGTAAATTTTGCTTAAAGTTTGCATACGCACTTGTTTCTAAAATAAAGGATGATTTACCAAAGCCCTCACAAGCTTCCAATGTACGTTGAGTATCAAACGAGTCGTCCGGATCAACATAAGGAAGACCAACTTCTGCTGCAATAACGCTCACTTGAGAAACCTCAACCATCATACCTACATGATCATCGGAGATTTGCGAAAACTGTACTGAAAATGGCGTAAGATCGGATGTCTCGTTTGAACGAAGGACGTGCTTTTTGGTCAATGCTTCCGATATCTGAGTTAAACGATCTTCACCCACATCAAGTGAGCCAATAGAAACAACTCCATCTCCTGTACGATACTCCCCAATGTATAATCCCTTGAGGTTAATATATATTTCACGTCCAAGGTTGAACATATTATAGGAATCAGTAAGATTGATCAACAGACGAATAGCGTCTGTGGGTGATGTTGGATCATCTTGCACGTAGATTTCCTTATAAAAATTGCCTGTATAATCAGAGGATGTCACATACCCTTTCATAACTAAGTCAGACGTAATCTCGACAGCCTCACCAGAAACACGAAGGTCTTTCAATTGAGTAATCGAAATCATAGACATTGTCCCGCTTTCAACATCGTACAAAAGCGTGGTTAGCATTTGGTTTTCCTCTGCTCCAAGACTATAAGGTATGTCAAAAATATCATCCTGTTGACAGGAAACAATGAGCACAGCTGCTATTATCAAATGGGTAAATCTGCTAAAAAAATTCATCATACTTTCTTTAAAATCGTACATATACATTCAAAAAATAATTCGTTCCACGTCCGTACCAATACTTAGGTCCAAACTGCCGTTTTGGCGAAAAAAACTCTTGACGGAGTTCTCTAAAATTTGCATTCCTCGACTGCTCAAATCCACCAGTCTTAAATGCCTCATCAAATAGATTGTTGACGCTCAAGAAAAAGCCCAAAAAGTTTCGGTTGATCCGCCAGGATTTCCCCAGCACAATATTGGATACCATATATTCACCAAACTCCTCTTGCTGTAATAATTCTCTTGCCAACTCTGGATCATAGTCATTAAAAGGCAATCCGTCGCTGTCCAATAAAAAGTTTTGGGTGCGATTGATTGGGCTGACATCCACATAAGTATGATTGAAGAAATTGGTTGTGAAACCAAACCACCAATAGTTCTCTCTGTATTCAAATCCAACTGAATATGCCTCTTGGGGACCATTGGCAATGCGCAAGTTTTTCATTTTTGCAGTACCAAAATCCAAATACCCAAAGTCGTCGGATGTCAAGTAAACACTAGGGTCATTGGCATACAGATGACGCCCAACAGAAACAGCTCCTTTTAGAGTAAGTGCCGGGACAACATTGGCTTCGAATCCAAACTCAACCCCTTGATATTCTTTATCGATGTTTTGCGAAATCTCTTGTACAAAAGAAGAGGTGTCTCCTCCAATTCCTTCTGCAAAAAAGAAAGAAATTTCACTGGCATTGGTAATTGCTGTGTGATAGGCTGTTAAGCGCGCAGTTAGTTTTGGTGCTCGTAAAATATAACTCGCATCAAAAGCTGTGAATTCTTCAAGCGCAAGATCACGCCCTGCCGATTCGCCCACGACAAAGTGATTTTCTCTAGAGTTGGCATAAGTGTTTCGCAGGTGTGGAGCGCGCTGCATCCATGCTGCATTGACATCAAACAAATGAATTCCACTGAGCTTATAAGTCAATCCAGCTTTTCCGCTCAAGGCATCAAAACTGAGTTTTTCCCCTTTGCCAAATGAATTGTCGGCATAGGCACCATGGCGATAAAGCCCTTCGCGTTGGTATGAGGTGCTTTTGAATGAACCTGCTGCAAATCCGTCAAATCGATTTAATGAAAATTGAGTTTTTAAAAAGGCCTCTGTCTGCTGAACATCAAAAATATAATTGTACTTAAATCGATCTCCTACCCCAGCAATGCCGTCTGGGTCTTCTAGATTGTAAGCATAGCCATCAAAAGAATCACGGTTTAAATAGGGTGAGGCCCCCATCATGTCTTGGATTTCAGCAAAATTTTCCGATTTTAAATCTTGGTGAGTCAAGGCAAAAACAACACTCACTCTGTCGGATAAAAAGGATTTTAGAGAAGTGTTGAGAGTGAGTTGCGTATCATCCGATCGATCTTCATACAATACATATGCAGCTGGCAGATCGCTAGCTGCAGCAGTGAAGTTAGCATCGTAAATACGACTCCAATCAATCTGACCATCAGTCAACAATCTCTCTTGCGCAAGGAATGCACCAGCATAATCAGGTCCATCTGCATCAGCAAGAAAATAACTCGGTAATTTTTGATAATAGGTTGGACTTGGGTTTGCACCTCCTGGATAATCAAATCGACTGTTTCCCAACTCCCCAAATTGGTAGGCAACGCTCGATTGTAATGTGGATGTAGAGGACAATTGGATTTCATGGCTCAGCATAACGATTGGCTCATCAAGTCTTTTGACTCGTGAGTTTCGCTGTTTCCCATTTTGATTGCCCCAATACTCATTGTACTTTGTGCCCAATAGGTCATATACTTCTTGGGTGTTTGGTGACGACTTTCCTCTGCGATTAGGAGTTGCAATCAACGTAAGGTTTAAACTTTGATTCTCAAGCACCTTTTCAACCGACAACATAAAGGATTGGGCGTCGTAGAAAGTCCCATCATTATAGCCTGACTCTCCCCAGCGGTTGGACACTGCCAAAGCATAAGCCCATCCTTTGTTGTTTAGGCCACTTGCATAGCTTGCCAACACACGATTGGCATAGGATCGGTTGGATGAAGAATAGGTCACACGTCCACCACTGCGATATGAAGAAGCTTTGGTATTTATGTTGGTTGAGCCAATCAGTCCCCCAAATCCATAATCAGACGTTTGGAGTCCAGCATTAAACTCTTGGTTGCGCATTAGGTCGTTGAGTCCACCCCAATTACTCCATTGTGGACGACCATTATAGAACTTATTCATTGGAACACCATTCATACGAACAGATCCTAAATCGGAGTCAAGACCTCTAACTCTAAAAAAAGATGAACTCAACTCATAGGCAGCTGTTCTTAAAAACACATCGCGAGAAGATTGTAGCAAGCCAGAAATATTGTCAGCTGCTTGGTCATCTTCACTCAGCTCGTCGTCACTAAGGGTAATCAAACTCATCGATTCAGAAAATTGATCTAGATCATCAACCTCTTCAAAAAAGAGAGTAATCGTGATCACATCTCCAGGAAACACCTCAGCAACATAGGTTTGATAAGAATCTGCTGAAACAGTGAGTAAAGCCGAAGAAGAAATATCCAATATAAAGCTTCCGTTTTCGTCGGATTGTGTCTGCAAAGCGAGTTCTGGAGCTTGCACAAGTGCATTTTGAACTGGCTTACCGTCTTGATTAACAACCAAACCAGAAACATTATTTTGAGCAAAACCAACGCTCAACGAGAAAAAAAACAAAATAAAAATGCGCACAAAATGATTTTTAATTTCTTAGCAATTTAAATTTATTTTAGTTAAAATTGAATAATATTTATGAAAAAAACATTAACAATTATTCTGCTCTTTTTTGCGCTCTTCTACACTAGATCGCAAAATCAAACATATTCCGTTGAAACCATTGCGTTTTACAACGTTGAAAACCTTTTTGATCATTATGACGATCCAAAAACTAGAGACGATGATCGCACACCAGAGGGACGTGATCGTTGGACAGAAGATATTTTTGAAAAGAAGCTGACAAACACTGCAATTGTTATAGCTGATGTGGCGCTAGAACTCACAGGTGGGCCTCCTGCTGTCATTGGACTTTCCGAAGTTGAAAATCGCTATGTGGTTGAACGACTTGTAGAAACACCTGAACTAAAAAAATACAATTATGGGATTGCTCATTTTGAATCGCCAGACGAACGTGGTATAGATGTTTGTTTATTGTACAGAAAAAGTAAGTTTACCCTTCTACGAGCTAAAAGACATTTCCTTTCACTTTTTGATTCCGATGGTGATCGAGACTTTACAAGAGACCAGTTGGTTGTGTCGGGATTGCTTGACAACGAGCTCATTTATTTGATTGTTCATCATTGGCCTTCACGAAGTGGTGGTCAAGCGACAAGCGAGCCAAAGCGCATTGCAGCTGGTGAACTGAACAGAAAGACAGTTGATTCGATTCGTACCATAAACCCAAATGCCAAAATCATCAATATGGGTGATTTTAATGATGATCCCAACAACAAAAGTGTTGAGGATGTTTTGGGTGCTGTTGGTGATCGAGACGAAGTAACGGAAAACAGTATTTTTTACAACCCCATGATGTCCTTTTATAAAAAAGGAATTGGTACTAGCTGCTATCGCGATAAATGGAACGTATTGGACCAAGTCCATGTGAGCCCTAGCCTACTAGGCGAAAGTGATACCAACTGGTATTTTTGGAAAGCAGGGATATTTAATCCGAGTTATCTCTACAATAAAAAAGGGCGCTATAAGGGTTATCCTTTTCGTAGTTTCGCAGGTGGTAAATTTACAGGTGGCTTCAGTGACCACTTCCCCGTTTACGCTTTACTAATCAAAAAGCAATAAAAAAGCGGAACTTGTGTTCCGCTTTTTTATTGTTCATCATTAACACTTAGTCTTTAATAATGTTAAATATATTTAAACCGGTTTCATTTTCAATTTTTACTATATAGATTCCAGCTTTAAGGCTGCTCACATCTAGGCTACTATTTACTTCTTTTTGTAAAAATAATCTACCTGTGACATCATAAACAGAGGCACGAACAGTCCCCTTAAGGCTTATGAAATTAAGAATTGCCTTAACGGGATTTGGATAAACATAAATTTCAGTATTATTAAATTTAATAACTGAGGCTGTTTCAGCATAAGTCCCAGCAGGAAATGGCGATGTAGCTTCGGCATTTGTTGATTCACCATCTAATGCATTGGCTCCGCTATACACCCAATTTGTTGGGGTGAATGTTGTCCCCTCAGGGCCTGTACCTGAAGTTCTGTATGCCCATCCATCTAAATATTCCCAAGCTTCGCCAGTTGCATCTGTGTCAACATCTCCAAATGTGTCTATAATTTGACCGTTCTCGTACAATTCAATGGAGTCATCTCCATTTATTGACACAACACTGTTTTGATATGTTGAAGCAAATCCAAAAAATTCTTGAAACTTAGTATCCTCAGTTGCAAGGTATATGAATGTGCCCGCATTTACAACATCAGCAGGGAAATTATACTCAACATTACCAGCGCTAGTACCGCCTCCGTTTGATACAGAGCTAATTCCATAAAGGCTTAAGTCTTGAATATCCTGTAATACATACAATTCAATTCCTTTAGGAGTACCGCCAGTTAAAGGGCCGTCATAAGCTCCAGTAATTACTAAACTATTTGTAGGTGGTCCATATGCGTTTCCTTCAACAGCAATTAATTCGTCAGTTACACCAGTTGTGGACACAGTAATGTTCCCAGTGTAATTGCCAGCACTAAGACCAGCTGCTAGCCTAACATAAACAGTTGTTGATACTACAGTTCCAGATTGATTAGGAGATATAGTTACTTCATTCGAAAAGCTATCTGCTGATGTTAATGAAACCTCAAAATCTACTGGAGCAGTTACAGAAATGTCTTCGCTCAAAAATAAACCTTCTACGCTAAAAGAATCTTCTGCAGATGGACCCCCTTGGCTGATAACATAATTTAGAACATCCAGAAATGCTGTAACTGTGATTTGTGGGTCAGCGGCTGTTACGGTTCCAGTTAAACTAACTGTCTGGCTATCTGCGCCGGTAGTGGTAACAGATGCATTTCCAGTGTATGTGTCTGGCGTTAATCCAGAGGCGAGTCTTACATAAATTGTGGCAGATGCAGTTCCTGATTGATCTGAAATAACGTTAAGTGAATTAGTAAAACCTGATCCAGAAGTTAAAGAAATTTCAAAGTTTGTTGAAACAGCAACTGTTATATCTCCCGTTAAATTAATTCCATCAACTGAAAAAATACCTTCACTTGAGGGACCATAACCTTCAAAATAATCCAGTCCTGATACATCAGATCCCACTGTAACAACTGGATCATTACCTACAGAGAGGCCTATCCATTCACCAGGGTCAAATCCACCAGGCGCATCTTGTGGGCCATCACCTCCCCCTCCATCATTATCTACATTCCACTCATTTGCAGTCCAAGTTGGATTTGGAGCTGTTACAGTAGACTTTCTTTCAGCTCGACCATCTTCAAATTCATGAGCAGTACCAGTACCATCTTCGCCTGGAACCCCAAAAATATCATAAATTGTTGTTCCATTCCTTAGAGCAATCTGATCATCACCATTCGAGTCTGCAACACCCCCTGTACCAAATGATGCTGTAGGTGCAAATCCGTAAACAGATTGAAATTCAGTAGCATTATTTGCAAAAGTTAAAACATCTCCGGCAGCAACAGGTCCATACGAGCTTAAATCCTTCTCAGAACTAGAACTTGGACCAGAATTTCCATTAGTCCACCTTATAAGGTTATAACCAGTCAAATCAAAGGAATCTTGGCCGATATTTGTTAGCTCAATAAACCTGGCACTAACATTGTTATCAGGGTCTGCAATTTCGGTAATAATTAACTGCGCATTTACAGAAAATGTAACCATTATCATAAATAAAATTGCGTAAAATTTTTTCATAATCTATAGTTTTTAAATTTCAATAAATCTAATTAAAATCAAAATTAGTTGAGCTAATTTTTAATAAATTCATTGTTAATTAACATTTACCAAAGAAACGAGTGCTGGAAACATTGAAACTTCCAACGGTTTTAACCCTTATAAGGAATTTACTTTTAACACAAATAGCCCTTCATTAATGTCACTAACAATCAAGTTGCCACTTTTAAAAAAAGGATACACGCTCCAAGCACCATTAAACAAATCTTCATTTCCTTTTCTGGGGTTGTCATGATCGTCATCAAACCCAATGATGGTTGGTTTTCTGGCTGAGTGTGCCTCATGCTCAATATGGGTATCAAAATAATATTTCTCAGTAACTTCTTTAAGTTCAATGTTTTCCAGGTCCAAAATACGAAGGCCCCCAGTGTAGCTTGCCAAATAAAATAAGTTGCCAACAACATAGCCGTTATGATCGACTACTGCGCTTGGAGATGTATATTCAACATGATTCACTGGTTCATCTAAATCTGAAAAATCCAAAATAATCGTTCTTGCGTTGAAACCATATTGAACCTCATCCAACTCATCCCCAACAAGGAAGTATTTATGGTCTTCTGTCAACCATCCCTGATGGGTGAACTGTGTAGAGCTGTATTGAAAGCTTGAAATAAAGGTGGGATTTGATTTATCAGTAACATCCACTATGACGACTTCATCTTCATTGGATCCAATATAAATTTCCTTACCCTTATAGTCAAAATCAGGGCCATTGTATGTAACAATCATTGCATCGTGAGAATAGCCTTTTTCGTCATATCCCCCAACACTGGTTGGATTCTCAGGATTACTAATATCAATGAAATGAGCACCCCCATTATAAGTTTGAGTCCCTACAGCATAAGCATAACCAGAGTATTCGTTAATCGCAATATTATGTGCACTCCCAAATCCATCATAATGGCTATCGGCAGAAAAAACTGTGTAAGTTGTGGTTTCTCTTAAACGAGTGAGATCAAAAACTTGCATGCCATGATTGTTTGCTTCTGAGACAATATATGCATGATTCTCAAAAACCTTTATGTCACGCCAGGTACTCGCCACGGTTTGTGTAGGTAGTTTTCCAATAATTACTGGGGAATTAGGAATTGTAATATCAATAAACGCTGTTCCATTATCAAGGCCTATGATAGCATATTCCCTTCCAGTTAGCGTATCAGTCCAGCCCCAACAATCGTTTGCCATGGTTGCACCGAGTTCCTCTAGGCCTACCGAAGACATGAGGTCAACATCCTGACATTCATATTCACCAGCATTTCCATCAATGCATTCATTCACAGGCATTATACTTATATTTTTCTGCAAATATTTTATTTGTGCTTGTAACTGATTTATTAGCTTTAGCAGGTATGATTTTGAAACGGCATCTTGTGAATCAATAGGGTCTAGCAGGTCTTTAATTTGACTATCGTTTACACTGATTTGAGCGTTTAGACTGATACTTAAAATAAGTAATAAAGTGGCAAAGTATAAATTTTTCACGAATCTAAATTAAAAAATTATAGCATCTTAATAAACTTCATTTGAAAACAAAAAAACCCTCAAAAACAAAACCTGTTTTTGACTACAGTAGTACACCCCATTGCGCTATTTTCAAAACAATCACTTATTTTTTTTAAAAATTTTGGGGATCTAAAATTTCATATGATTAATTTTTAATGAAATTATAGTAAGTTATCGAACTCCCAAGTTGAACAAAGTGTTAACTTTATACATCACAGAATGAGTAAGTAAGGGTTAACGAGTAAAAAACGGAACATAATCATTTCAAATGACTTATGTCAAGTACCTTGGGTGGGAATCGAACCCACACTTCCGAAGAAACTGGATTTTGAATCCAGCGCGTCTACCAGTTCCGCCACCAAGGCAATTTGCGTTGGCAAATGTAGGAATTAATTTAACCCTTTAAAAGCAAAAATTTTTTTAGAATTTATACTTACACTTAAAAAAATCATACATTTGCACCCCTGTAAATCAACAGATTCGCCAAAATGGCTAAAGTAAAAATAGAAGCGAAGATATTTGGGTGTACTCAAAGCATGGATCTTGCTAAGCGTATCGCTAATCATTATGGCTCCAAATTGGGGAATGTTATTTTTTCGCGCTATAGCGATGGGGAGTTTCAACCTTCTTTTGAAGAATCAATTCGTGGCAGTCGTATTTTTATCGTTGGCTCTACTCATCCAAGTGCTGAAAACCTAATGGAAATGTTGCTGATGCTCGATGCTGCCAAGCGCGCTTCAGCCAGACACATTACAGCTGTGATGCCATATTTCGGTTGGGCCAGACAAGACCGAAAAGACAAACCAAGAGTACCAATCGGTGCCAAGCTTATTGCCAAATTATTAGAGTCTGCAGGAGCAACACGTATTATTACGATGGATCTACACGCCGACCAAATTCAAGGCTTTTTCGAAAAGCCAGTCGATCATTTGTTTGCTTCGTCTTTGTTTTTACCTCATATTAATTCCCTAAACATTGATAAACTTACTATTGCTTCTCCAGACATGGGTGGTGCAAAGCGTGCCTATGCTTATGCAAAGTTTTTGGAAAGTGATGTTGTGATTTGTTACAAACAAAGAAAAAAGGCAAACATTATATCTCACATTGAACTCATTGGTGATGTGAGTGGCAAAAACGTCGTACTTGTCGATGATATGGTCGATACTGCAGGTACATTGACAAAGGCAGCAGATATGATTATGGAAAATGGTGCGCTGAGTGTTCGTGCTGTGTGTACACACCCCCTTCTTTCTGGTGAGGCCTTTGAAAGAATTGAACAATCGGCCCTAACCGAATTGATAACAACGGATACCATTCCGCTTAAAAAAGAATCTAAAAAAGTGAAAGTACTCAGCTGTGCTGAGCTTTTCGCACAAGTGATGCACAATGTTCATCACAACAAATCGATTGCGAAAAAATTTATTATGTAATCTATTTAAATATAAACTATGAAGTCAATTACGATTAAAGGATCTAAAAGAGAAAGCGTGGGCAAGGCATCGACCAAGGCTCTACGCAATGCTGAGAAGGTTCCTTGCGTGCTCTACGGAGGGGGCAATGCCATACATTTTTCAGCTGATGAATTGTCATTTTCCAAACTCGTTTACACGGGTAAAGCACACACTGTTGTGATTGAACTGGAAGACGAAACCTACAATGCAATTTTGCAAGACGTTCAATTTCACCCCCTGTCTGATAAAATTTTACACATCGACTTTTATCAACTTTTCGAGGGTAAGGAAATTTCAATGGATATCCCTGTAGAATTTATTGGGCAAGCACCTGGCGTGAAATTAAGTGGTGGTGTACTCAGTAAAAACAAGCGTAAGCTTCGCGTACGAGCCCTGCCATCTAACCTTCCAGATAGCATAATTGCAGATATTTCGAATTTAGAAATTGGAAACAAATTATATGTGACTGATGTCTCTGATGAAAAATTCACTTTTTTACATCCAGACAACACTGTTGTTTGTCAAGTGCGTAACTCACGTGTTTCACTCATCACTGAAGTGGAAGAAGTGGAAGGTGAAGAAACAGAAGAAGGAGCTGAAGGAGCTGTAGGAGAAACTGCTCCAGCAGCAGAAGACACACCTGCACCCGATCAGGGAAAAGGAGACGCTTAATTCATTCATTCTGAATCAAAAGCGTCCCTGCAAAACACTGCTTGGGACGCTTTTTTTATTTTTACAAAAAAAAGATGCCCATTTGGCCATTCAAGCGTAGTCAACAACAGTCGATGAATACATTCCTTATCGTTGGTTTAGGCAATATAGGAATCGATTATAAAAACACTCGTCACAATATAGGATTTACTGTCTTGGACGCATTGTCTACACTGGTTAAAGTTTCTTTTTCAACCATGCGATATGGCAATCTAGCTGAAATGAGTCACAAGGGTAGAAAAATCATTTTACTCAAACCAAGTACATTGATGAACCGAAGTGGGCAGGCTGTCCATTACTGGGCGAAGCAGAAAAAAATGAATACCCAAAACATTCTTGTCATTACTGATGACGTACACTTAGATTTTGGATATCTACGACTCCGAGAGCAAGGTTCAGATGGTGGGCATAATGGGCTTCGTGATATTCAAGAAAAATTAGGATCGACAAAATACCCTAGACTTCGCATTGGTGTAGGATCTAACTTTAGCAAGGGACGGCAAGCAGATTATGTGCTTTCTAATTGGAACCCAGATGAGCAGAGCAAACTTCCGTTGATTGTTGATCAGGCGGCAAAAGCAGTGATTCACTTTGCAACCCAAGGCCTTGAACAAACGATGAACCTTTACAACGGTCATGCAAAAGTGAACGAGGGATGAAAACCATTTATGGCATAGAAAACTTTCCTGCAAGTGAAGGATCAATCGTTACCGTTGGTACTTTTGATGGCGTACACTTGGGTCATAAACAAATACTCAAACAATTGATCGATACAAGTCAACAGTCAGAACTTATAAGTGTTTTGTTAACTTTTTTTCCTCACCCCAGAATGGTGCTACAACCAGATATTTCTATGCATCTTATCCAAACCATTGAAGAGCGCGAAATAGCGCTAAGAAAAACAGGGTTGGACTATTTGGTGATTCATCCATTTTCCGAAAAATTTTCTAGACTCAGCGCCGATGATTATGTGAAAGAAATTCTAGTAGAGAAACTCAACGTTCGAAAAGTAGTTGTAGGATATGATCACCGTTTTGGTCGTAACAGAACAGCAAGTTTAGAAGACATGTATAACTATGCAGATATCTATGATTTTGAGGTGATCGAAATTGATGTAAAAAAAATAAAGTCAATAGCTGTGAGTTCGACCAAAATTCGAAAAGCGATTGAAGAAGGGGATATTGAACTCGCCAACAGCTATATTGGCGACCCTTTTACACTTGAGGGTGTTGTAGTCCATGGTGATAAAAGGGGGCGTGAATTGTACTATCCCACCGCAAATATCGAACTGCAAAACAAACATAAAATCATACCCAAACAAGGGGTTTATTTGATTCAATCAGACCATGATAACCAAGTCATTTATGGAATGATGAATATTGGCACAAAACCAACTTTTGATACAACTAACCCAACTATAGAGGTGCACTTTTTGATTGGAATAACGATTTATATGATCAAACCCTGCAAGTGAAGTTGTTGAGGTGGATTCGAGAGGAGCAAAAATTTGACTCAATCGAGGAACTACAGGCACAAATTCATGCAGATGAGAGATATTGTCGATCATATATTCCTAACTAGCGTGTGAGGTTTGAATAAAGTTTTACTTTTGCATAAAATTAAACTGCAATGCTCGACCTAGCGGTAGTACGTTCACACAAAGAAGCTGTTATCACAGCCCTTAACAAACGTGGCATAGATGCGAGTGCTCTTATATACGATACCCTCTCAGCCGATGAAAAACGCCGTGAATTACAAACGAGTCTCGACCAAAAACTCGCCATGGCAAATGCTCTAGCCAAAGAAATTGGGGAGTTACGTAAAAGGGGAAATCTAGCTCAAGCCAATCAAAAGAAAGAGGAGACTTCAGCTTTAAAATTCGAAACAAAAGAACTACAAACTAAACTATCACAAGAAGAAAGAGAATTGCATGAACTGTTGTGTTCCATCCCAAATATCCCACACTCTCTAGTCCCAAATGGGCAAAGCGAAGGCGACAACGAAGAAGTTTTCCGTTCGGAGTGGGTGCCAAGTCTCAGCGAAGATGCTCTTCCACATTGGGAGTTAGCTGCAAAATATAAGTTGATTAATTTTGAACTCGGCAACAAAATTACAGGCGCTGGTTTTCCTGTTTACACAGGAAAAGGAGCTAAACTCCAACGCGCATTGATCAGTTTTTTTCTTGATCAAAATACAGCGGCTGGATATGAGGAAGTACAAGTCCCCCATCTAGTCAATGAGCAATCGGGGTTTGGCACTGGACAACTCCCAGACAAAGAAGGGCAAATGTATCATGTAGGCGAAGACAATCTTTACCTCATCCCC
>CACOXF010000029.1 GCA_902631125.1 uncultured Bacteroidota bacterium | reverse complement strand
AAGAAGGTGATTTTTTTACCTAGAAAAATGAGGTTTTTAAATGTAACATCGATATCCTTTTGATCTGTATAATTTTCTAATCTTGAGATTTGGATTTTATTTGGAAATTTTTGTTCAAAGGTGCAATTTTCGAAAACCACATTTTTAATTTTTCCTGTCCATGGTTGATTATCTTCACGTCTAGTAATATAAACATTGATAGGCATAGTTTTGCGGTCCGGAAAACTGTATTCAGAACGGATATCCTTAAACAAAACACCGTCAACTACCGCTCTATCCCTAACATTAATGCCCATCACGCGATCTGCCTCAATAACATCAATATCCTCAAAAAGAATCCTTTTATAACTTACACACATTGTTTCTGTCCCAATTTTTAATGATGTTTTTTTTGTTAAAAATACACAACCTCTTACAATAATATCTTCAACATTATTATCAACATTAAGGCTGCCATATACGGTACTTTTGATAGCCATATTATCGTCACCAGCCCAACTAAAACAGTCCTCTATCAATACTCTTTTAGATGAATCTGGATCCCACCCATCTAAACTTCCAAAAAACTTATTATTAATTACATTGTTGATCATTTTACAATTTCGAAAAGTAATATCTTGACAACCTACAAAATGAGTATTCCAACGAGCAGAGTCTTTCAAAAGAATGCCATCAAATGAAATGTTTTTGGAATTGAGCATATATAGAAGTCGTATTCCACCAAACTCTTTAACCTTTTCAGGATCTATAACACCCAATATTTGAGTTCCATTTCCATCAAAAGCACCCAAACCAGTAACATGAATATTGCTAGCGTCTTTAATTAATATAAATCGATTAAATCTTTCACCTTTTTTAGCCAAATAGGAATTTAAATTAGTGGCATCAGCTATAATTCTTGAATTTTTGGCAAGGTGTATTTTTGAATTGCTTTTAATTTGAAGCATAAAAGTTTTATACTTTCCTTCAGGAAAATACAACACTTTGTTCGTTCCCGATATTTCGTTCAATGCCAACTGAATTTTTTTTGTTTCGTTCTTTATTCCTGAATTATCAACATTATAAGATTCCACAACATTTACAATTTCTCCAAATGGAAGACTTTCTGGAGGCTCCACAAAAATTACCAACCTTTTTGTAAAGTCCTGATCTTTTGAAAAACGAACAACTACATAACCTGTGCGATTGATGGTAAAAGATAATTTGTTGTTCTGTTTTTTACCTTGTAGCTCATAACTATGAGGAGATATATCCCAATCTGCATTTTCAAACTTAAAACCCGATGTATTAATTTCGATTAACAAAGGCTTTCCAGTATAAACAACTCTTGAATATTTATATGTATTTAGACTGTATGATAGTGGCACATCGTTTTGCTCCCATACCGGAACTGACCTACCATTTGAAATTAATGAAAAAGACTGGGCTTCAGAAAATCCATGATTAAGACAAAAAAATAAAAATATTAAGTTTAATAATTTAGTTTTCATAAGTATTATTTTAAAATTTAAGTGCTAGTTTCCGCTTAACTAACTTGCAATCAAATAAATCTTTAAACTTAACCAACCAATTCATATTTAAACAATATTGTATTCTAATTTTTTTCAAGAATCTAAGTCATAATAACAAATTGAGTAACAAATCTTAATGACTATAAAAACAAAAAAGTTATTATAATAAAACTCAGAATAAATGGGTTTATATACTTCCCTTGAAGAAGTTTAATTACTAATTATCAATATTTGTGACCTGCATTTCTTCTAACACACTTTTAAAGTTGGATATAAGCACTTTTTGCTTTTTACTTAAATTATATTCTTCAATTTTAGTCTGTTCTAACGGGTCCTTTTTTATATTAAAAATATCTCCATTCCCATAAAGTTTTAATTCTTTGTTGTGCACAAATCGCTTTTTTGGATATTGTGTTTTACCTGGGTCATAATGGCAAAAGATATAATCACGTGGCGTATAATCTTTACCTAGTAAAAATGGTAAAAAACTATACCCATCTGTTATAAATGTTTCTGGTATTTTTACATTGCCAACGTCACATAATGTTGGTAAAAAATCTGAAAAGTCAATAAGATCGTCATTTACCTGTCCTGGTTTAATTGTTTTATTCCAATACGCCACTAAAGGCACATGTCTTCCATATTTATTTGTTTCACCTTTCATTCCTTGTATTATTTTACCATCCTTCATTTTCGATATTACTTCATGGCCAGTGCCATTATCTGCTGTGAAGAGTATTAAGGTGTTTTTATCAATGCCTAATTCATGAGTTTTGTCAATGAGTTCTCCAATCACTTTATCCATATATTCAACTTCATCTTTAAAATAAATAGGGTCTGATAAAGTAGCTTTTGACCCTCCTTTAGAAGCAACAACAAAATCATTATAATCATCAGACTCTGGGGAAGGTACATATGGCCTATGCGTTAGTACCATAGGATAGTATATAAAAAAAGGTTCGTCTTTGTTACGTTCCATAAAATTCATTAAATAGTCGGTAAAAACCCGTGGACCATATTCACCATTTTCATATTTAATTTGTTTTCCATTATTAACAACTCTCGGGTTTTTATAACGCTCATTGTAACTGGTAAAGGAAATTTGCCATAAAAGGTACTCATCAAATCCTGCCTTGTAAGGACCATATTCATCACCTTTTAACTGCCATTTTCCAGCAATGCACGTTGCATAACCATTAGATTTTAAAAGGTGTGCAAAAGTTGTTTCATTTTGGTCTAAATAACCCCAACGTTTATAATTTCTGAAATTAGATTTGCCAGTCATTATTTTAACTCTTGAAGGAGTACACAGTGGTTGTGAGTAACAGTTGTTGAATTTGACTCCCTCAGCAGCCATCTTATCAATTCTTGGAGTATTATAACTAATGCCACCATATGTACCAATAGTTTCAAAACCTAGATCATCAGCCATAATTAAAATAATATTTGGCTTTGATTCTTCATTTTGAGTAAAACTACTTTGAAAAGTAATTATGAAAATAATAAGCAAAAGCACCCATGTTTTTGAGAAACTATTTACAGTATAAAATATTTTTTTGTTTTTCATTTTAAATATCATCTGATAATTATTGATGTTTAATAAAATATATTCTCATTAAAAAATAATTTTACAATTAAAGTATTCATTAAGAATCGGTTCAGTCTCATTAAATTTCTTAAAGCTTTGGTTCCCAACCTGGCTCATATGTTCTAGACCACAACTTCATAGCATCTCTATCATAAATCTGACCCGAATTTTGATCAATATCAAATGACTTATTTGTTCTGGAAGCAATATTTGCATAATGGGTTAAACTCTGACTAATAGCACCTTGTTTAATAGGTGATGTAAGCTCTTCATTATGCCTTATTGTTTCAAAAAAGTTAACAGAATGCCTTGTTGTAAGATCTCCACCTCCACCAAGGGCAATTCCTGATTCTTTATTGTCTGATAAATTTTCTTTTACTTTTTTTCCTTTAAGATCATACATCGTATAACCTTCTCTATCAATGAACACAGAACCCATAGAGCCATATATTATCGTACCTCTACTTTTTCCATATTTATTATGCTTATTTCTACTTATGCCATCCCACTTAATTACACGGTTACCTGCAAACCTAAAACTAGCCTCCATAGTATCGTACATTTCCCAACCATCATTTTTATATTGATACTTTCCAGACATGACACTTACATGTTCTGGATATTCAACATTCATTGCCCAACGTGCAATATCCAATTCATGAGTAGCATTGTTTCCCATTTCCGCAGTTCCATAATCCCAACCATACCAATGCCAGTTATAGTCCCATGTATCATACATATACGCTTTTCTGGGCGCTGGACCTTGAAAAAGCTCCCAATTTAAATCCTCTGGTGGCACTGATTTTTTTGGAATTGGCACTTCACCTCTACCATTTACATAAAAAGCAACAGCTTTATAAACATCGCCAACAACACCGTTATGTATATCCTTTATAACTTCATTGGTTTCAGATGATGACCGTTGCTGATTACCCATCTGAACTACTTTATTATACTTTTCTTGACAAGCAACAACCAGCTCATTTTCACGTCCGTTATGGCTACAAGGCTTTTCCAAATAAACATGCTTACCAGCTTTCATAGCCATAATGGCTCCTGGCGTGTGCCAGTGATCTGGAGTTGCCATAAATACTGCATCAATATCCTTGTCATCCAAAATTTCATTAATATTGATTTCTAATTTTGGTTTATAATCTAGGTGTTTAGAAAACTCTATAGCAGCCTTTTCTTGCTGACTTTTCTTAACATCACATAAATAAAGTAAGCGTACATTATTTTTCTTGTTAGCTATTGGCGGTATAAAAGCTGAACACCTTCTTCCTAACCCCTGAATCGCTAAATTTATTCGGTCATTTGAACCTATAATATTTGAATAACTTTTTGCCGACATCGCGTTAATTCCATTACTGAGACCAACACCAACTGCTCCCAAAGTTACTTTCTTAAAAAAATTTCTTCTGTTTTCTTTCATGTTTATATTTGTTGCTCACACTAAGTCGTTTTATTCATGATCTTAGTTATGAATATTATTCCAATATATTTTACTATTTATTTTCCCTAATTTTTATACTTCTAAATGATACTTTATTGCCATGGTCCTGCAGAAGAATGTGCCCTTCAGATGCTTGACCAAAGTTTTCATATTTTGAATATTTACTATAAGCGACCAAAGCTTTAAACATTTGTGAGTACCTATTAAACTCTACTAACTTAATGTTATTTAAATAATGCTCAACATGACCTCCATTTACAATAATGCGTGCTTTGTTCCATTTTCCAGGAATTACAGGGCGTTTCTTTTTGTCAGGTTCAGAGTAACTTTCTGCTGTAATTAAATCATAAAGTGAACCAACAGTTCTATTTCCGCTTGTTCCCTTTTTAGCATCTGGGTGTAACTTATCGTCGAGGATTTGGAATTCACACCCTATAGATGAGCCCGCTCCTTTATTAAGACTAGTATCAACAAAATACTTAATACCACTATTGGCTCCAG
Source organism: uncultured Bacteroidota bacterium (assembly GCA_902631125.1). Lineage (GTDB taxonomy): Bacteria > Bacteroidota > Bacteroidia > Flavobacteriales > Flavobacteriaceae > UBA724. Next base: position 11,426 of record CACOXF010000029.1, on the reverse strand, counting down.
GTGTAATTTTAAATTCTAGTTCCAATTCAAAACTACTAAACCTATCTTTAGTAACAATATCTCCTCCGTGATTTGACTCTGATCCACCTGACTCTAGTACTGAAAGTTCACCATCTTTAATCTCCCATCCAAATTCAGGAAAAATATTACTTTTTGCAGACTTCCAGCCTTGGGTAGTTTTTCCATCCCACAATAAACGCCAACCCTTTCTTATTTCATTTTTTGTCAATTGATTTTTTAAGTAGCTAAATTCAGTTGCAGAAGGAGTTCCAGGCCAACTTTCTTTATCTAAATCTTCGATCAAAATTTTAGCATTCTTCCATCTAATTTTTAAACCCTCATGTTCTTTCTTTTTTATCTTATGAATTTGCAACGCTATAAATCCTTCTTCCGTCATATCATCAACTAAATTTGCAACTTGAACACCATTTACCCAAGTACGAATTGTATTACCAATAGCTTCAATTCGATAAGAGTTCCAATCACCGTTTACAAATGCTTCTTGCCCTTGTATGTTCATAGTTACTGGATATATCCATCCTCTTCTAGATTGATCAAAAATTCCGCCACTCCATTTGCGATCAGACACATCGATTTCAGCTTGATAACCATGGACTTCTCCATTTTTATAGCTATTATTTGAATTACTTCTAAATTGAATCCCAGAGTTTAGCCCAATATCAATTTTCACATCCAGTTCTAAAATAAAATCACTGTATACCATTTTGGAACATAAATAGGTGCTTTCTGTTCCAAACTTTGAAATACCTATAATTTGATTTCCTTCTACTTTGTATTCAGCAGAACCCTGCTTGATTTCCCAACCATCAAGATTCTTACCGTTGAATAAATTAGTCCACTTTTGAGCTTTCAAAAACATTGAAATAAATAAAACAAAAATCACTAATACATTTCTCTTTAATCTAATAATCATACTTAGTTATTTTATTATTAATTTAAATCTGTTGACATTGATGGCGGTAATTGACTAATCCCCCAATTTTTATTGGGTTTATCAGACATGTTTAATATAAGTTTGCCACCTTTTATTAATTCATCGTGATAAAACCATGAATTATTTAAAGTTTCACCATTCAAAGTAGAAGACTGAATATATCTATTGCTTGAGCTATTATTTCTAGTTTCAATGACAAACTCATTTCCGACATAGTAATCTTTATTTAATTTAATTGTTACTTTATCAAAAATCGGACTTCCAATTTCGTAGATAGGTTTAATTGCTGCACCACCTCTCATTTCAAACAATCCCAATTTCAACAAGACAGCCAATGATCCCATAAGTCCCTGGTCCTCGTCACCATTATAGCCGTTTTCTGGATCAAGATGGCTATAAATTCTTTCTACTACCTCACGCGTCCAGTACTGTGTTAACCATGGCTTACCAGCATAATTAAATACAAAACCAACTTGCATTGAAGGTTGATTTCCGTAATTTAAATAAGTGTTACGTAATGCGTTATGTACAAATCTGTCTGACTTAAAAGGTTTGCTTATAAAATCATGAGAATTAGCAATTAGAAATTGGCGATTTAATTTTTCAGCAGCTTTCTCTGAACCTCCCATCAAATTAAAAAGACCAGCCAAATCGTGAGGTACAAACCATGTGGATTGTGCTGCGGTACTTTCTACAAATCCGTGGTGACTCAAAAGAGGATTGAAAGATTCATTCCACCCGTCATTTATTGACTTAGGTCTCATCCAACCTGAAGTTTCATCCCAAAGATTTCTATAATTTTTAGCTCTACCTGAAAATATTATTACATCGTCGTCTACACCCATTTTTTTTGCCATTTGAGATAAGCACCAATCTTGATAAGCATACTCAAGTGTTTGTCCAGCTCCTTCATTATGATATCCATCATTTTTGTCAGGGTTAGGATAGGGTACATAGCCATTGTTAATATAATATTTTAATCCTCCACCCAGTTCAGAATAATGCTCATATCCTGCTTTAGCCATTATACCACCTGGCATAGCATTTTTACGCATACCTTTATATGCTTTATTAACATCAAATCCACGAATCCCTTTCATATATGCACTTATGATAAAAGGGGTTGAGGATGCACCCGTCATTACATAGGTGTAATTACCCCCTGCAGGTCCACGTGGAATGAGACCACCATCTTGATACATCAATAACATAGAATTTATAAATTCTTCAGAAACCTCTGGATAAACTAAATGCCAAAGTGTATTTATTGTCCATTGTGCTCCCCAAAAGGAATCTGAATTATAGTGTTTAAATTTTGGGATGTTATTTTCATCCATTGGAATTTGTCCAATACGGGGCTTATCTCCCGTCATATCGCAATATTTTCCATCAAAATCACTAATAACGCGACGACCTTGCAGTGCATGCCAAAGGTCAGTATAAAAACGTGATTGTTGCTTTATAGTACCTCCTTCAATTTTAATTCGTCCTAACAAATTGTTCCATTCATCAAATGATTCTTTAACTACCCTTTCAAAATCCCAATGATTTAGTTCACTTTTCATATTAAACCTTGCTTGTTCTTCACTAACGTATGAAATACCTACTTTCATTAGGACCGTTTGGGCCTCATTGCCTTTAAAATTCACGTAAATACCACCTCCATTACCTTTAAATTTTTTAGTCTTACCGATGAGTTTACCATCTTTCCATGCCTGCATGCTCTCAAAGGACTTATCAAATTTAATAGAATAGTATACATAGGTTGACTTTGGTCTTCTCTTGGTAGCGGCCATAAGTGCATAACCTATAATCTCATTTTGACCTATTTGTAGAGCATACCCTTTTTCGGTTGCACTTGGTCCTAAAACAGTTCCTAAGTCAAGTAATACATATTTTTCCTTTCCCTTGGGAAAATTATATCTGTGGAAACCAACCCTTGCTGTTGATGTTAGCTCGACCCTAACCCCGTAAGTTTCGAGATCTACTGAATGATAACCCGCTTTGATTACCTCGTTTTCATGTGAAAATATAGATCCATATTTTTCAGAACCAAGATGCCCTTTAAAATTACCTGTAACGGGGAGAACCGGAATACCTGATAATTGCCAAGCATGAATATGACTAAAAAAATTTATAGTATCTCGGTTATAACGATAACCCGAATCCCAAGACCCATTAATTGCAGTATCAGGACTAAGATTAACCATTCCGAAGGGTCGCGAAGCTGATGCGAAAAAAAACCAACGTGAATTAGCAGTATCTAGCAAAGGGTAAACTAACTCAACAGGTTGCATTTTTTTCTGTGAGTAAACTTTGCTGAATAATGAACAAGCTATCAAAACTAAAATTAAAATATTTATGTGATTTTTAAATAAAGTAATATTCATCTTGACTAAATGATTTTGCATTTATATTTAAAACTTCTAATATTTCATTAATCACTAATTGCGCTCAACACTCTGTTAACACCTGACTCTATTGAAGTTTTCTCAGTAATTCCACCATACTCATCTAAGCTTACCAATAATTCTGCTAAAAGTTCGTCAGCAATCTCTTTATTAATGTCGATTAAGTCATTATTTTCAAAAGGGTCTTCGTAAATATTATATAATTCAACTCTGGGCGTGCCTACATATTTTAAATCCTTATCCCAATATTTGATTAATTTATATTGATTTTTTATGATTGCAGAGGCAGGTTTACGGTGTGAACCTTGGTGAAATATTAATACCTCTTTAGGCCGTGAAATACGATCGCTTTTATTTAAAATTAAATTAACTAAACTGCCTCCGTCCAGGTTTTTTAAATTATTTTTACCTCCAGCTAATTGATAAAAAGTTGGCAATAAATCTAATCCTGTAACAGGAACCTCGCTTACCTTCCCTTGCTTGATATTTGGCCCCAACACCATAAATGGTACTCGCAAACCTCCTTCATAAAAAGAATGCTTCCCGTCTCTTAATGGTGTATTTCTTTTGTTAGTTGTAGGGTAAAAAGCATCTATTACCTCTTTATTTGAGTCCATTATAGCAATTTTTCCTAGAGAACCACGTCCACCATTATCGCTCATGAAAAAAATATATGTGTTTTCTGATATTCCCCTATCTTTTACAAAATCCATAACCATTCCAATGCTTTTATCCAAATCAAAAAGCATAGCTCCAAACTCAGCAGATTCATGAACTTTTCCTTTCACCTTTTTTTTAAAATATTCGTAGGATCTTTTTTTGGCAGAAAAAGATAGGTGAGGGGCATAATGTGATAATTGAAGATAAAAGGGTTTTCCTTGTATTATAGATTCATCCATAAATTTAAACCCTCTGTTAGTAATTCCAAAAATATCTTTTGGGTTGTCATCATTCCAGTACATCGTAGGTTTACTGTTTTGAGAAAGGTTTAAAGGATTTGGTGCTTTTGTCGCTTCTAACAACTTATCTGTTACTTTATTGTATAATCTTGCATTTATCAATTCACTTTTAAACACTTGGCCTTCCTCATTACCAGTGAGGCCGTCGTGAGCATCATACCCAGCTGATTCTGGATGCATAGCAACATGCCATTTACCAAAATGTGCTGTTTTATAATCTGAATTTGCCATTTTAATAACTTTTGGAATGGTTAATTTTTCATCTGTTTTGTCTATCCAATTTATATCTTTATTGTAGATATGACGTGCCGCATTTTGCCCAAAAATTATGCTATTTCTTGTAGGTGCACATATTGGATTTGGAGCATACCCATGCGAAAATCGTAATCCAGATTCTGCAATAAGATCCATATTAGGAGTTTCGAAATAATCACTTTTTGAATCTGGAATTTTAGGATCAGAATGATGTGAAACATGATTCCAACCTTGATCGTCCGTTAGTATAAAAATAATATTAGGGCTTTTTAAATTTTTGGATACTTTAAGTTTATTGTTTTTAGAATTTAAATCGATGCAAGAGACTAAAAAAGCTGGTATTAAAAATATTACGCATATATAAATATTTTTCATTTCATTAATATGTTTTTCAAAAAAACTCATTTAACATTATTACTTAAATCTAACATTGAATTAAGTGCATGATTTGCGACCCTGACCACATATTTATTTTTGTCATTCATTACCATTTTAAGTGCAGGAATCGCAGGTTTACTTTTATCCCCAAGCTCGTCTAAAACTAAAGCTGCATTTAGTCTATTCCATTCACTGCTATCATTTAATTCATTAGCTAAAACAGTAAGTCCTTTTGATGGTTCATCAAGTATGCATAATGCCCTAGCTGCAGCAATGCGAACCAAAGAGACTTCATCCATTAACAATTCTTGTAATTTAATTTTTGCAAGATTGTTAATTTTGTCTGGGTAATTACCCAATCCAATAGCTGCCCAATAACGAACTACTTCGTTCTGGTGATTTAAAGCATTAAAAAAAATATCAAAGTCTACATTCAATGCTACTTTTTGAATTTCAGCCATTGGTATTTTTTGATTACGAATTATTGAAAAAATTGGTTGATTGTAGCTTTTCTCCCAACTACGTATTATAGGCTCAGGAATTAAACCTGAATCATTTATATTTAATGACCACTCTGAATGGGCATGACGCATTTCTTTTAAAATGTTTTGATAGTCAGGGTTTTTGGATAAATCGTTTAATTCAAAAGGATCATTTTTTAAGTCAAATAACTCTTCTGCTGGCTTACTAATTGCCATTAATTTTTTTCCTGGATTAGGCAAATTTCCACTAGCATTACTAATACGTATAGCTTTCATTATTTCTCCTTTTTCTGGAGTATTCATATATTGAACAAAAGGCTTTGTAAACTCATAATATCTTATGTATTTATATTTTTTGCTCCTCACTGCACGTTGCATGTCATAACGCTCATCCATCCTATCACGAGAGGCATAAACATAATCTCTCTCCTTCGAGAGGTTTTTACCCAAAAAAGCCCTGCCTTGCATATACTTTGGAATTTCTATGTTAGATAGTCTAAGAAGTGTTGGTGCTAAATCAATGAAACTTACTAACTCATCAGTTTTAGTTCCTTTTTTGTGGGGAGAAAGATATTCGAATTTTTCAGGTATTCTAACAATTAGAGGTACTTTTAGTCCAGAATCATACAACCATCTTTTATAAAATGGAGTTCCAGCACCATGATCTGAATAGAACATAATTATTGTATTGTCTTCTAAACCATCTTCTTTAAGTTGTTCTAAAATTATTGCAACATACTTATCGAGTGCAGCAATATTGTTGTAATACCTTGCCCATAATTCATGAACTATAGGAGTTTCTGGGTAATATGGAGGAAGTGGTGCAACTCCGGCTTCTATCAATATATTTTTATCTAAATTTTTAATAATTGATTCATGCTTTTCCTTAGAATTTATCGCACTTTCATGCGTACCGGTATAATTAAAAACGGAGAAGAATGGTTGCTTTTTATTTTCTCTAGTTCTCCAATGAGCAACCTTGCTTGATTCATCCCAAATTTTTGAAGAATCATAATTGAGATTATAATCTTCTTTCGAATTATTTGTCACATAATAACCCGCAGCTTTTAGCAATTGAGGATAGTATTTAAATTCTTTGGGAAATTCACCTTTACTGCGCATGTGTTGAGAACCTATGGAAGATTGATGCATTCCAGTTATGATAGATGAACGTGCAGGCGCACAAACCGGTGCTGAGGCGATGGCGTTTTCATAAAGAATACCTTCTGCAGCCAATTTATCTAAAATAGGTGTGTGGGCATAACTATCTCCGTAACAACCTAGCTGTGGGCTAATGTCTTCTGTAGTAATCCAAATAATATTTGGGAGTGTTAATTTCTCTTCTAAATCTTGACATGATTGAAGAAAGGATATTACAAGCAATATCAAAACATTCACAAAATTATTATTCATTCTTCTTTTTAATTTAAAGAAACGCCCATTTTCTTTGCGGCTAAATGAGAAATCACTACGGATTATTTCCTTCATCTGGATAACCATTCGGTGTGAAATCTACTTTTGTACTACCTCCATATCCATCATTTTGGTCTAAAAGTTTGTCCTTATTAGCATCAATTGCTGAGTTTGGGAATGGATATAATTTATGATGATTTTTTACAAAATACATAGAAAGCGGATTATACTTTTTAACCCTTTCAATTAACTTTCCAGTTCTCAATAATGTAATACGGCGTTCTTCTTCATTTATAAGTTCTCGACCTCTTTCATCAAGCAAGAAATCAAGTGTTACATCACTTGCGGTAATTATTGAGGCATTAGAACGAAGTCTTACTCGGTTAATCCAATTCGCAGCTTCATTTTTATTACCTACCATCATAAATGCCTCTGCATACAACAAATACGAATCGGCTAAACGCAGGTAACCCACGTCATGAAATGAATAAAACTGACTAACATTATCTGTTTGGGTTCTATCAATCTCCCATTTTCTAGAATAAGGGTAGCTAAATTTCCATGATGTAGATGGTGCACCATAAGAACTAACACCATATTGATAATGCGTAAATAAAGTATCGCCTGTATTGTTTAAATACTCATCAGAATCTAGTCTGTAATTTTTTATAGTAGATTCTAATGAATATTCATTTGCATCTGTAATAGTCCCATTCTCATTAAAGTCATAAACAAAATATTTTCTTATTGATTCATTTTGTCCTCTTATATCATCCAATTCATATAAAAAATTATCTCGGCCATCTGTATTGTTCCAGATCCAATTATCAATATTGTTATCATTTAATGGGTCTGTACCTTCTGGACTAATATTGTTATTGTATAAATTAAAATCAAACTCAGTACTAACAGCATATGGCGTGACAAGATATCTTCCTTTTCCATAGCCGCCAAAAGTACTGTATACCTCGTCTTGCCCGTATTTACTAGCAAAATCTTTCATTTTATTAAGATCTTCATACTCAGCCACATAAGATTCTAATAAATTTATTTGCTCAGCCCCAGGCTTAATAACACTATTTCTTACACCATTGGCTAAAACAAAAAAGGTTTCGGTATTACCCATACTTGCATATGGATTTCTTATAATATCCATGTAATGATTTCCATCATTGTTACTTGCTGTAGCACCAAACCTTGACTGAACTAAACTATATTGTTCTGACTCACATAATTCTTTTAGGACATCTAAGGCGTTCTCAAACTCACCCAAAGACAAGTACAATTCACCTAAAAAATGTCTGGCGACAGCGCCATTTATTCTTGTCATATCTTCACCTCTTAGGGGTAAGTTGTCAACAGCAAACTTTAAATCTGTTTTCATTTGAGATTTTATTTCATCTATACTATTTCTGCTCCAAGAATTTGAATAATTAGTGCCATTTATTTCGTTGACACTTAGGGGCACTGGTCCGAAAGCATATATTAAAAGTCTATAAGCCCAAGAACGAGCAACACGCGCTTGAGAAATAACATTATTTTTATTTGTAAGATTACTTGCTTCACTTGTACCTTCCCAATCTACATTACCTTCAGCACGATCAATAATTACGTTTGTTGTATTTATTAATTCGTAAAGCCAATTATATGCAACCTCCCCATCTTTAAAACCAGGTCCTATAGCAACATAATTATTAATATTGGCCGTACGAGTTGATACGAAGTCTGAATTTTGTATCCATAATTGACCTCGAGTCATTTTACTTTCAGCTCTTGTATTAATTTGTCTCATGTAATTATATACCGAATTTAAACTTGACTCAAATCCAGACTTGTTTTGATAAAGATTATTAGCATATATTTCATCTTTTGGGTTTTCATCAAGAAAATCCTCTGAACAACTAATGAAAATCGACAATATGCTTAACAACAGTATTAATTTTATTTTCATAGTTTTCATTTTTTAAAAAGTTAAACGAAGTCCTAGAGTTATACTAAATGGGCGCGGAATATCTGAACCATTAGCATCATAATCAGGGTCAAGTCCCTCCCAATCTGTAAACGTATACAGGTTTTTCAAATTGCTAAAAACTTCTAGATTTTCAATGCTTAATTTTTCCGTAAATAAGGTGGGTAACTTATAAGAAAGTGTTACATCTTGTACTCTTATGTAACTTGCATCTTGATATGTATTCAAATCAACACCAGAGGTTAAAGAATTCATATTTAAACCAGGTAATTGACTGGTAGGGCTTTCTGGAGTCCAATAAGTTATATCTAGTTTCCGTGAGTTTGAAAATCCATTATTATTAATAAATCTATTCAATTTCGTAACACCCCATACTCCATTTACAAAAAAACTAAACGTGAGATTTTTAAACGTAAATGTATTGGTAAGACCTGCTGTGAAATCAGGGTTTTCATTCCCCTGTATTTCTCTATCATTAGGATCTATTATGCCATTTCCATTTGTATCTTTTACTATTGGTTGGCCTGGTCTTGGGGTTTGTGAATTAGACAAATCAATAATTGCGTTTTCAACTTCCGGAATTAACTGATAGTCATTGTTTCCATCAAGAACATAGTTTCCTTGAGCATCTAACACAAAGTCTTGCTTTTGTAAAACTCTATCTAAGGTATAATCGTAATTAACATTAACGGGGTGACCAATAAACCATCCACTTGCTATATCATCTATCCAGTTATCATTAGCATCTTTTAATCCGACTTGAACTATTTCTGTGCGGTAAAGAGATCCTACAAAATTTGTTTTCCAGATTAAATTATCATTGCTAATATTTATAGATTTTAAGTTGATTTCTAATCCTTTACTTTTAGTTTCCCCTACATTTCTAAGAATTTGATCCGTCCCATTAACAGCCGAAATACTTTCTTCTAGCAAAAGGTCAAAGGTTTCAGAGCTAAAAGCGTCTAAAGTACCCGAAATACGTCCATTGTAGAAGCTAAAGTCAAGCCCTAAGTTAAATGATTTTGTTGTTTCCCAACTCAAATTTGGGTTTGATAATTGACTTGGACGATAACCATATAGAATATTTTGATTTTGATCAATATAATTTGATGCAGTTAAATTAGCCAACTTTGAGTAAGGGCTTACAGCTTCATTTCCAGATTCACCATAAGATAATCTTAATTTTAAAATTTTTATGTTATTGATGGATTGCATAAAACTTTCATTTGCAATATTCCAACCTAATGCTAGCGACGGAAAAATGCCATACTTTTTATCTTTTCCAAAGGCAGAATACCCATCTCTTCTAACCGTACCAGTAATTAAATAGCGAGAATCAAAAACATAATTAGCCCTAAACATCTGAGAGTTATAAGTTTTTTCAACATATTCCGAGAAGGATTCTAAAACTAATGCATTATCGGCTTGATAAAAAGTTCTTACGTCATTTGGGAATCCACGACCATTAATTTCAAATTCTTCATCAACACTTTTTTGAGCACTGTATAAACCTGTTAAAAAAATAGAATGTTTTCCGAAGTCATTTCTATAACTAAATATATTTTCAAGTGTATAAGAATTTCCTAACGAATTAATGATTTCTAAATTACCATCATCTTGCGCTCCTTGAACTGTGTCAATCCCTTTATAGGTTTTTTGTGTCCTGTCATTGAAAGTATAACCTAAATTTAATCTGTAATTTAATCCTTCAAAACCTGGAATATCTAAACTTAAATAATGATTAGTATTAATTGTTTTTTGTTTGTCTTCGTTATTAAATAATAAAGGCTCCAAAGGGTTTCTTACACTTAGATCATTATCATTTGGTGTTAAATCAATTGAGCCATCTTCATTTAATGCGTTAAACAAAGGGTTTATCCTGAAAGCTCCTTTACCACCATTCCATTCTGCAGGAATACCGCTTCTATTAAAGAATCCAAATTGTGAATTGGTCCCATATTCTAGATCTTTTAATAATTTAGTACTAAAATTAACACGGAAAATATTTCTTTTAAAAGTGTCACCAATTGCTATACCATCACTTACATTGTAATTTGTAGATACGAAATACGTTGTATCTTCTGTTCCACCTGAAATAGATAAATTATGTTCTTGTTTGATGCCAACTCTAGTAGCAAGTTTAAGCCAATCAGTGTCGCGACCGTCGCTAGGATATGCAAAATCTTGTGCTAATCGTAAAAGTGTTGGACGGTCATTAATTAAAGCTGGGTAATTTGATAAAATATTGTTTTTAACTTGCTCCCAAGTTTGACCAGGATAACCAGACATAAAAGCTGCTAATTCTGTGTTATTTGTTTCATTACCAGGAAAGAAACTGTCAATAGCTTGTAAAATACCAATATTATTACTAGGAACATCTAACCTGTTTGTAATAACACGCTCCCAATTTGACGCCCAATGCTCTGAAGCATTTTGCATGTCGGGCAGAACTCCTGACTTATCTAATTTAATAAAACCAGTATAAGAAATTTTTTGTTTTCCTTTTATACCTTTTTTTGTTGTTATCAAAATGACACCGTTAGCTCCGCGAGATCCGTAAATGGCTGTTGAAGAGGCATCCTTGAGAACCTCAAGATTTTTTAT
>CACOXF010000028.1 GCA_902631125.1 uncultured Bacteroidota bacterium | reverse complement strand
ATGACCACTGCCCTTGACCGATTGGCCTTGAACCTTTTGCCAGAAACCATTCGTTTTTCACCTAATGATCGCTACCAGCAGCTGTTGCAAACAAGCTGTTTTGTTGCGGGACTCACAGACGGACAAGCCCTACTGTGGCATAAAAAATTAAGCTAATGTTCGATCCCTTGACCGATCAACACTTTATGAAAAAAGCTTTGATGGAAGCCCAATTTGCCCTAGAAAAAGGAGAGGTGCCCGTTGGGGTGGTGGTGGTTGCACATGGTCAGATCATTGCTCGAGGACACAACCTCACCGAAACACTAACCGATGTCACTGCTCATGCCGAAATGCAAGCGATTACTGCTGCAGCAAATTATATCGGTGGAAAATATCTTAAAGATTGTACGCTATACGTCACGCTTGAGCCTTGCAGTATGTGTGCAGGCGCCATGTATTGGAGCCAACTTGGACGATTGGTTTTTGGAGCATCAGACGACAAAAGAGGTTATCGAGCATACAATACCCCATTACATCCCAAAACCAAAGTCACCTTTGGAGTGTGCAAAGGCGAAGCGTCCATCATTTTACAGGCATTTTTTAAACAAAAAAGAACGCAAAAAAAGCCCTAAAAAGGGCTTTTCAATAATTCAAAATAAAATACAATTAGTCAAGGAGTTCAATATCAGTGGCCATTTTGCCTTTTCTACCTTCGCCCTCGTTATACGATACTTTGTCACCTTCATTGATGTTGATTCCTTCAAGAGAGGTTACGTGAACGAAAATATCTTCGCCCGTTTCATCATTGGTAATGAATCCAAAACCTTTAGATCCATTGAAAAATTTAACTGTTCCAGTCATCTATTTAAATTAAAGGGCGAATATAACACATATATATAAACCGTTGGTCTTTTATTTGGATTGTTTTGATTTTTTTCCCATTTCCTTCATTTTTTTGAAGTTTTCCGGCGTGAGGGTATAATCTGCTAGTTTTTTGTCTTTCCACCTGTGGTAGATAAAAAAGGGCATAAAAATAAAGGTGGTAAAGAGAATCGTTACCCCAATGACACGATCTCCACTGATTGGATTGATTGATTTGAGCACAAACCCAGTGATGATTGCGATGACAATGCACGCAAATAAGATTTGTAAGAGCCTGGTCATGCTTTGGACTGAAGTGAGAGTTCATCGAGTTGGTCATCATTCAAATGGGCTGGGGCATCGATCATCACATCCCTACCACTATTGTTTTTTGGGAAAGCGATATAATCACGGATAGACTCTTGCCCATCTAACACAGCAACCAGTCGATCAAACCCTAGAGCAATCCCTCCATGTGGAGGGGCACCATAGCGAAAGCTATCCATCAAAAATCCAAATTGTGCTTGGGCCTCTTGTTTGCTAAACCCAAGGAGTGAAAATATTTTTTCTTGCATTTTTCGATCGTGAATACGAATCGATCCACCACCGATTTCATTGCCATTTATGACCAAGTCATACGCATTGGCAAATACCGACGAAGGTGAGCTGTCGAGTTGGCCGACTTGCACTGGTTTTGGAGCTGTGAAAGGGTGGTGCATGGCATGATAGTGATCATCACCTTCAACTTGTTCAAACAGTGGAAAATCAACCACCCAAAGGGGTGCAAAAACCTTTGGATCGCGAAGACCCATTTTTTCTGCGACTGCAAGACGGAGTTCACCGAGTTGTGTATGTGTTTGTGCTTTTCCACCCGAAAGAACGAGAATGATATCTCCCTTTTTGGCGTGGCAAGCAGATGCCCAAGCAGCCAAGTCCTCTTGACTGTAAAATTTATCGACAGATGATTTGTAACTACCATCCTCATTGCACTTGACCCAAACCATGCCTTTAGCACCAATTTGAGGTCGCTTAACCCAATCGATCCAACTGTCGATTTCTTTTCGACTCATGGCAGCACCACAATTGACAGCAAATCCGCCAACCCATTCTTGTTGATCAAAGACCTGAAACCCCTTGCCCTGAGCAGCTTCATTGAGCCCAGCGAGGTGCATGCCAAACCGGATGTCTGGCTTGTCAGACCCATAGGTTGCGATGGCGTCAGCATAAGACAGCCGTGGGAAAGCAGTGGGTTTGATGCCGTGGATGTCTTGCAGTAATTGTTGTAAGAGCCCTTCAAAAACAGCTAGAATATCATCTTGCTCCACAAAGGACATTTCACAATCGATTTGTGTAAACTCAGGTTGCCGATCGGCACGAAGGTCTTCGTCACGAAAACATTTCACAATCTGATAATAGCGATCCATACCACCAACCATCAACATTTGCTTAAATGTTTGTGGGGACTGCGGTAGGGCATAAAACTGTCCTGGATTCATGCGGGATGGCACGACAAAATCACGAGCACCCTCAGGGGTTGATTTGATGAGGTAAGGGGTTTCGACTTCTGCAAAATCTTGAGACGCCAAGAAATTGCGAATCATTTGCGCCACCTTGTTTCGAAACAACAACTTGTCTTTGATCGGGTTGCGACGGATATCTAGATACCGATATTTCATGCGGAGGTCATCGCCACCATCAGTTTCATCTTCCAAAGTGAAAGGCGGAACTTCGGCAGGGTTGAGAATTGTGAGTTCTTTGACCAAAACCTCGACCTCGCCAGTTGGAATTGCAGTATTTTTCGCCTCTCTCTCGATCACTCGCCCATGTACTTGTATCACAAATTCTCTACCGAGTGTCTTGGCTTGTGAAATGAGGGCGGCATCGCAACGTTCTTCATCCAGTACGAGTTGTGTAACCCCATAACGGTCACGAAGATCAATCCAAAGTACAAATCCCTTATCGCGGATACGTTGTACCCAGCCAGCGAGCATAACGTCTTTGTTTAAATCGGTTTGGCGCAATACGCCACATGTGTGACTCCTGTGCATGGAAGAGATTTGTGCAAAAATAAGGGGTTTTTGAGAGAGCAGTTGTATATTTCAAAATAAAAATACAACAAACACAAAATTAATGCTGTAAATCATTAATATTAATCTATTTTCATGAGAATGTAAATTTTTAGTGTCCTTGAACAATCAGTTCCAAAAGACAAGGGGTATGAAAGCACAGGTGATTTTAATTTTCGTATTCGTTTTCGGTTTTACATTTTCGTATGGCCAAACCACAAAAGTAGAGCACTACTTCTCCTTAATTGATGAAACTCACACAGTTTCACGATAATGGATAAATTGCCCAACACGGGAATATTTACTGCAAAAAATTCGATGGCGTTTGGGAATTTTTTGATGCTTAGGGCAACAATATCGCTGTTGGCAATTATGATAAAGGCGTAAAATCCGGCACATGGTTTTTTTGGACCGATGAGCATTTGATTGAAGTTGAGTTTATCAACAACAATGTAGAGGACGTCATTTATTGGAACACGACAGAGCGTATAACTTCTCATTAATTTCCCTTAAACTTTATTGAACCGTATAGCAGCCCTTTTGCTGAGATAAAATGCAACAGGAACGATTACCAATGTCAAAAAGGTCGCAAAAGTCAGTCCGAATATAACGGTCCATGCAAGAGGACCCCAGAAAATCACATTATCTCCACCGATATAAATCTGCGGATCTCCAGTAGTGAATAGTGAAAAGAAGTTGATGTTGAGCCCTACAGCCAATGGAATAAGCCCAAGTACGGTTGTAATAGCTGTCAGCAACACTGGGCGTAAACGTGCTTTACCGCCATTCACAATTGCATTAAAAATTTCGGATCGATCCAAATTATAATCATACTCGAGGCCATGTTTGTCACGTCTTCGGTCGAGCAAAAGCTGGGTGTAGTCTAATAGCACTACACTGTTGTTGACCACAATTCCAGCCAAGGAGATGATCCCCATCATGGTCATGATTATGACAAAAGTCATATTGAAAACCACTAAACCGAGAAAGACCCCTGTGAAGCTCATAAATATGGAGAATAAGATAATAAAGGGTTTACTTACCGAGTTGAATTGTAAAACGAGTAAGACTAATATCAAAAACAAAGCATAAAGTAAAGCACTAGACAAAAAGGACATGTTTTGTTCTTGCTCTTCAATCTCACCAGTAAAGCGATAGCGCATGTCGGCAGGCAGTTGAAAGGCATCTATTTGTGTTTTGATTTGATTGACGATTTCTGCAGCGTTATAACCAGGTAATATGGCCGAGTAAACAGTCACAACACGTTCTAGGTTACGATGCTTAATTGCACTATAACCAGAAGTGTTTTTTCGATCGGTGACTGCAGCAACTGGAATCGATTTGATTTGTCCAGATGCCATGTCTCTAAAGGTGATGTATTGATTAAATAAAGCAGATTGATTGTAGCGATCTTGTTCTTGAAAACGCACATTGATGTTGTAGTCCTCCCCATCTTTTTTATAAACCCCTGCTTTTTCTCCAAACAATGATTGGCGAAGCTGAAACCCTATTTGCCCTGCGCTAACTCCTAGTTCTCCAGCTTTTTGGCGATCAACAGCGATACGCATACCTGGCTTGTTGCGATTGACATCGACTTTGAGTTCCTCAATTCCTGGAATATTCATGTTGATGATAAAGTTTCGCATTCGCTCACTGATTTCTATCAGATCGCCATAATTATCTCCCGTCACTTCGATATTAATTGGGTAGCCCAGCGGGGGACCTGCTTGGTCTTTTTCAACTGAGATCGAAACCCCTGCAAAGGTACCTGTCAATGCTTGTTGGATTTCTCTTCGAAGGTTTTCACTCGATAATCCACGGCGAAACTTGAATTCACGCATGGTTGCAGTGATTTTTCCACGATGTGGCATTTCGGCTTCTGATCCACCTTCAGTTTGTGGATTTCCAGCCCCAGCCCCAACCTGTGAAACCAAAGATTCGACCATAAAATTATACCCATCATCCATATATTTTGGTTGGTTGACGGTTTTGATGACCAGCTGCTCAATCGACTTGGTCATTTCATCGGTTTTGGCGATGTCAGTCCCTTGTGGATATTCAATATAGCTGATAATTTGTGTGGGTTGATTGTCGGGAAAAAACTCCACTTTTGGTTGTGAGATGCCCACAAGAATAAATGAGAAAATGAGCATGAACACTGTTCCAAAGACAAAGGCATATGCCCGATGACCACGCATGGCATACCGCAGCAATCGATCGTAGCGAATTTCTAGCCAAACCAAAAATCGAGTTCTAAATCGATTGGCCATGTTTTTTAATACATATTTATAAGCCCAAAACAGCAGAACAATAAAGAGAAATAAAGAACCAAGTCCTCGAATGGCACCCCCAGCAAAGAGAATTAAGATTCCCAATCCCCCAAGGATGAGCGTGATTCGAATGAGTCTTTGTCGAGATAGAATTTTTTCTTCTACATCCATAAATTGGGATACTAGAACAGAGTTGAAGAAGATGGCAACTATTAGAGAAGAACCCAATACGACAGAAAGTGTAATGGGGAAGTAGATCATGAACTGCCCCATAATTCCTGGCCAAAAGCCCAAAGGCACAAAAGCTGCAACAGTGGTTGCAGTTGAAATGATGATGGGAAAGGCAATTTCACTCACTCCTTTTTTAGCAGCTTCAAATCGAGGCATCCCTTCTTTTTCAATGAGTCTATATACATTTTCAACAACCACAATTCCATTATCAACCAGCATTCCCAAGCCCATTACTAGGGCAAAGAGAACCATGGTATTCATTGTATACCCCAACAATTGAAGGACAAAAAAGGAAATAAACATAGACATAGGAATGGCAAACCCTACAAACAGGGCATTACGAAATCCCAGGAAAAAGGTAAGAACTGTAACGACCAGAAGAACACCAAACAAGATGTTGTTGATTAGGTCATTGACTTGGTTAATGGTAATAGTAGAGGTGTCGTTTGAAACAGCGATTTCGACATCTTGTGGGATGATGGTGGAGCGTGCATTATCGACAATCTTACGAATGGCTTCCGCAGCTTGGATCAGGTTTTTACCACCTCTTTTTTTGACATCTAACATCACTACAGATTGCCCAAATTCTCGCGCATGGGTGGTGGCGTCCATATCCTTAAATCGAATGGTGGAAATGTCTTTTAAGTAAATTGCTCCAAGTTCGTTTTTGACAACAAATTCTCCCAAATCTGAGGGGTTTTGGATTTCTCCAATCACACGAATGTTACGTCGTTGGTTATTGGAAATAATACTTCCCGCAGAGACAGTCGAATTTTCGTTTCGAATGGCTTGGACGACATCTCCAAAACTCACTTTCGAAGCCATCATTTTGTGAATATCAACTGCCACTTCGACTTCTCTTTCTTGCGTACCTCGAATATTGACCTCTTTGATTTGATCGAGGCGCTCGATACGCTTTTCCAATAGTTCAGCGTATTCGTTTAATGCATCGAGGGTGTAGTCTCCTTTCAGGGTCACATTGACAATGGGAAATTCCTCTACAAAATTGAGGTCAAACACATTGGGCTCGAGTTTGGCATTGTTGAACGTGGGCCAGTCCTCACCTGCCACAACAGCATCCACTTCGTCTTTGACCTTTTGCTTGGCGAGATTAACATTGATGTCTTCGTCAAACTCAAGCACAACCATCGAATAGTCGTCTTGTGATGTGGAGGTGATTTCTACTACATTACTCACCCCTTTAACTGCCTCCTCTAAAGGATCAGTCACAAAGCGTTCGATGTCTTCTGCTGTGTTTCCAGGGTAAGGGGTGCTGATGTAGATATTGGTTTCTGTAATCTCAGGAAAGTTCTCACGCGGCATGGTCATATAAGCAGATATACCCAAAAACAACAATACCGCCATAAAGACATACATAGTGTTGCTGTTGCGTATCGCCCATGAGGAAAAGAGAAACTCTTTTTCGGAGGAATTAGAGGTCTTTTCCATCTTTATTTAATGATTTGAACAGGTTGATTTTCTTTCACAAGTCGAGCCCCCTCACGGATAATGGTTGCGCCTTCTTCTAAACCCGCAATCACTTCAACCATACCATTTTCTGCATAGCCAGTTTGAATAAAGACTTTTTGTGCTTGATTATTCTTGTCAATTGCAAAAACAAACTGATCACCAGAGGCATTTTCCGAAATAACACTCACAGGTATTAAGAGAGCTTTTGGATTGATGTAGTCAAAAATGTGAAGGGTGCTAATCAAGTTTGGATTGACCTCTAGCGATGGATCAATATCCACAGTCACACGGAATGTTCTATTTTCGGTACTGACATGTGTTGCTCTATGAGAAATACTTGCCTCAAAAGAGGTGTTGAGAACAGGAATTTCCACAAGGGCTGGAGTTCCTTTCGACACTGTTGGCAAATAGCGTTCGGGCACATCTGCTTCCACATACATTTCTTTGGTGCTCACCAGCCGAATGAGCGCCATTGTTCCAGGGCTGACGACCTGACCGATATCAACCATAATGTGATCAATTTTTCCAGAAAAGGGAGCGCGCACGATAGCTTTTTCTAGCTGATCGTTCAGTTGTCCCAACTGACTGCGTTGGCTTTCATAGTTGGTTTTGGCTTGTAGATACTCAATTTCAGAGCCAATCTGTTCGTTCCACAGTCGTTCTTGACGTTCAAAAACTGTTTTTGCTAAATCGGTTTGTGCTTTTTGCAAACGGATGGTTTGTTTCAGTCCACCATCGTCGATGCGCATCAGAACTTGATCTTTTTTTACCTTTTGACCTTCTTGAACCAATATGGATGAGATTGCCCCCATAAATTCGGGTTGCAACAACATATTTTGATTTGTTTTCACAATTGACTGCAGAGAAATACGATGTTTTAATTCGCTAGGCTTGACAGTATCTACAGAAACCAGTGCTCGTTTTTTGCTGGTGTCCAATCGGTTGAGAGCAGCTGTGACCAAACCGAGTTCGTTGCGAAGAACCTCGATTTGATTGACCATTCCATATCGCTTTTGTTCCAGGCCATCAACATCAGCACTTTCAATGAGTTCATGGGTTGATTGTTCGGCTTCGTTTCCACAAGAAATAAGTACGAAGCATGCTAGAAAAAGAATTAGGTATCTCATTTTTTTACAATTTCAGGTGATGAGTGATATAATATATCGAGTTCAGTTTTTGATTGGATGATATTTCGCATGGTATTCAGATGTTGGTTTTGTAGGTCGTAAAGTTGTAATTGAGCTTGTCGAAGTTCGAAACTACCACTTACGCCCTCGCTGTATTTGAGATTGTTTATGCGTTCAATTCTGTAGGCGATTTCTAAACTTTCCTGACTTCTCAGAAACGCTTCCAACGCCAAGGTAAATTGATTGTGCGCGTTTGCTTTTTGCAATAGAAGCTCTTCTTCAATTTGTTCGAGTTGTGTCTGGGCCTTGGCAACATTGAGTTTGGCTTGATCGGTTCGTGACTGACCTGCACCAGAAGTAAAAATGGGAATGGTGACACTTAAGCCAATAGCAGAGCGATTATACCACTGTTGAGATTTTTGAAAAAAAGTAAAATCGTCATTGAAGCCATCATACCCACTTGTGACAAAAGCCGAAATGGTTGGCAGGGCTCGAAAACGCTCAAGCTTAAGCAACAATTCAGAAGAACGGAGATTGTTTTGAGCAATTTGGTAGTCGATGTTTTTTTTGAGGTCCCAATCCGATGAAATCAGCTCATTCTCACTTTTTACACAGAGTTCCAACAAGGTGTCTGTCAAGTTTATATTGTCATTCAAATCTCTTCCCAAAGCCATGTTGAGCATTTGATGTGTTATGCGAACAAGTCGCAGCACATAATCTAGTGAACTTTGGATGGAAGCACTTGTGATTTCCAACTGCTCCAGCTGCTCGACTTCGACCAAACCTTGAAGATATACTTTTCGTACATCTGTCAGTGTACCTTCTAGGTTTTCAAGGTTTTTTTCCAAGATGCGTTTGCGTTCCTCAGCATGAAGAACATTGATATAAGCATCAGTAACGAGTCGTTTGACTTCCAATTCGCTTTTGACTTTGTTTTGTCGGGATATTTTGAGGAAGACACTAGACGCTTGAAGACCAATCAAATAGGAACCATCAAATATCAATTGATCCAAACGTGCGGCGGCATCTACACTTTGCTCAGTACCAAATTTAACAGGGTAATACTCGCCCGGATTTCCACCAAAATAAGCTCCAGGAACGATAGAGGTTCGCTGTTCGAGGTCTTTGTTGTAAAAGGCACTGGCCCTGATTTGTGGTAGACCAGTGGCAATTGTTTCCCATTGGCGTTCACGTGCAATTTGAATGTCATAGTCAGCATTGACCATGATACGATTGTTTTGTAAACCTTCCATGATGGCCTCTGTCAAGCTTAGCGATTGTTGACTCCATCCAAATGGAATAAACATAAGTGAAACAATAAGTATTAATAAACGATTCATGATTTTGGTTTGATATATGAGGATAAATATGTCATGCCTTTATTTGTAACGATGGCACGTAAGTGATAATCCAAGTAGCTTACCATAAGCTGTTCAGGGCTATATTTTTCTGTGGGAAACAGTTCGGCGTTTTTGATGCCAGTCATGCCGTTAAAATACATTCTAGAAATAAAATCAACATCAATAGAGGGACGAAAAAGCTTCATTTTAACCCCTTTTTTCAAACTCTTTCGTACAGATGTTGTTATAAAATTAAATTGTTTTTTTTGGAGTTCGTCATGAATGATCGGATAATATTTTCTCAATTGGTGTAAAGGGGATGTTTTTTCCCCCTTCAATTGATTCATGATGAACATCTTGATTTCGTAGAGTTCAGAAATCGGATTGCTAGCTTGGTCACGAATTTCCTCCAGCTTGGTTGTAATATAGCTATACATTGAAAACACAACCTTTTGAACCAAAGCTTCTTTATTACTAAAAAAATTATAAATGGTTTTCTTCGAAATTTTCATATCTAGGGCAATGTCATCCATGGTAACTGTTTTAAATCCATATTCTAAAAACAAATCGGTGGACGCAACAACAATAGATTTCTCTATGTTTATTGATTTCATAGCGGCACAAATATATACAAGGAAACTTAAAAAATAAAAAAAGTTTCCTGTGTTTTCATAAAAATGATTTTAGACTTCTTTTGTGTAGTTGTACTTTTGTTAAAATTTTAAAACCCATGCGTTCAGTCCAAGCGTATCAACAATTGTTTTCCACGCATTTACAATCTATGGCACTTGTAAAGGAGCCTTTGGGACTATATGACCCAATTTCTTATATCCTAAAACTTGGGGGTAAGCGAATGCGACCTGTATTGGCGCTTATGGCTTGCGATGCTGTGGGGAAAAATCCTTCATCAGCCCTAAGCGCAGCGACTGCTGTGGAATTGTTTCACAATTTTACCTTAGTGCACGATGATATTATGGACGAAGCAAGTCTGCGTAGAGGTCAGCAGACAGTGCATCAAAAATGGGATGTCAATACTGGTATTCTTTCAGGAGATGCGCTTCTTGTGATTGCCTATCAACAGCTCAACCAGTATGAAGATACTCTCTTTACACAGTTGACAAAGTTGCTCAGTGAAACAGCACTACTTGTATGTGAGGGACAACAATATGACGTTGACTTTGAAACCAGAAATGATGTCAGTTTGGATGCCTATATTCAAATGATTCAGCTCAAAACGGCAGCCTTGTTGGGTTGTGCCCTTCGCATGGGTGCTTTGGTTGGGAATGCAACAACAGTTGCAGCAGATTGCCTGTACGAATTTGGAGTGAACCTTGGTATTGCCTTTCAGCTGCAGGATGATTTACTCGACTCTTTTGGAGATCCAAAAACCTTTGGAAAAAAAGTAGGTGGGGATATTATTGAAAATAAAAAAACCATTCTTTATCATCTCACAATGGCGCACGCCAATGCTCATGATAAAGCAACCTTTGAACAACTGATGACTTCGACACCTTCTGATGAAAATAAAAAAATCACAGCAGTCAAAACCATTTATGAAGCCACAGAAGTTCCCCGCCGAACAGCCGATCAAGTGTCTGCCTACACCAGTAAAGCAATGGGTGCCTTGCAGCAATCGACCCTTTCCTCTGATCAAATTGCTCACTTCACTGCCTTCGCAGAAGAATTAATGGTGCGAACCAAATAAACGCTTAAAGAATTGCTTCACAAAAAGAAGGGTGGGGAATGATCTCATGATGAGAATCTCTTGAGAAAAGCTGCTTTGCTCATCTAAAAATTTGAAAATATGTTTGGGACTATTTTTACCGAACATTGCTGAAAACAACTGCGCGCCCATGTGGTTGTGCTTGAATAAAATATCCAAAAACAGCAAGTCGTACCACCAAAAGCGATTTTTCTTTGCAAAAAGACTCAGTGGTTTGTTTGAACTGATATGATCTACCAAAGCAATTGTTTTCCGGTTGATATTTTTAAAAGTAAAACCAGTACTTGCCTTGGTCCACCCGCCTGCGGAGCCAATCAGGTGTACATTTTTTGAGTTATGTTTCCAAAAGGGATAGGAACACATAGGGATACTCCCTTGCTCGACATCAACCAACTCGTAATCATCAATGTTTTTTTCTATTAAATAGTCGCATATGGCAGATTCATATTCAGATTTATCAAGTTTTTTCTCTGAGAAAAGAGTGTATTCAATCAGCGCATTAGTTTTTGTAAAAGGAAGCACGTACATGAATCTGGTTTCTTGTTTTTGTGGAACTGTAAAGTCCATAAAAACTGCTTTTTGCACATCAAAAATAGGTGTTGGGGTTTTAATGTACCAACCCAAAAAATGCTGCTGAAGTACAGGGTATTGTTGTTGTTGGCGGAGGATGTTCCAATCAAATATACTATTGAAAAGAGTAGAACACTGATAGGTATTGTGTTCAGTATTGACAATCACATGAGTGCCTTTATCGCTAAAACCAGTACAACGTTCATAATTGATTTGAACTGATTTATTTTGTGCAATTTTTTTATGGAGAAGGTCATAATAGGGTTTGCTTCGAAGCATCTTGTATGAGTAGTCTCCCAAATCAATGGTCTTGTCAATGCTTTGACTTTTAAATTGCACCTTGCTCCACTGGTTTTGGAGCAAATCGTCCCACTCTCCTTTACCTGTTTCCCAAAAACACCAAGTTCGATCGTTCGCCTTGTGCTGGTCGCTTTCAAGGATGAGTATAGTAGACGCTTTATGGGCAGCACTTTTAATTAATCGATGAGCCAATTGCAGTCCTGAAGCACCACCACCCAATATGATAAAATCTAGCTGTTGCAATCTATCGTTCTCTGAACCACAAACATACAAAATATAAAAACCTATTCGTTTTAGTTATATCTAAAAAAAAAATTTAGGTATGACTAAATTTTTAATATATTTGCTATCTGATGCAAACACTATCAACTGAAGACTATCTGAAGGCAATTTATCATGTATCACAATCCTCATCTGGTGCAGTGGCAACAACGAGTATTGCGAAACAGATTGGCGCAAAGCCATCTTCTGTGACAGATATGTTTAAAAAGCTTTCTGATCAAAACCTAGTGAAGTATCAAAAGTACCAGGGTGTTTCTCTGACAAATGAGGGGGTCAAAACAGCACTGCGAATTATTCGAAAGCATCGTTTGTGGGAATCTTTTTTGGTTTCTCACTTGAATTTTAATTGGGACGAAGTGCATCAAGTTGCAGAGCAGCTCGAACATATTCAGTCAGAGAAACTGACAAATGAACTCGAAAGGTTTTTGGATTATCCTACACACGACCCTCATGGTGATCCGATACCCAACAGGGCTTTGTTTATGAAAACATACAACAAAATTTTACTCACTGAACTTCCAGTGAACAAAGAGGGTGTTTGTGTAGGTGTCAGGGACAATTCTTCAGGCTTTTTACGCTACCTAGACAGAAGACAGATAGGAATCGGAACGCTTTTGCAGGTATTACACCGTGAGGATTTCGATGAATCTCTGCATATACAAGCAGGGAAGTCAACATTGATGATTACCAAAAAAACCGCTGAAAATATTTATGTAAAACCTTAATTTATGTTACAGGAAATTTTATCTTTTTTTGAGCAAACACCACCTGTTTTAGGGGCATTATATGCCACTTTGTTCACTTGGGGAATGACTGCAATAGGCGCATCTTTTGTTTTTTTCTTCAAAACCATGAATCGAGCATTTTTGGATGGGATGCTCGGCTTCACAGGTGGCGTTATGGTTGCTGCTAGCTTTTGGAGCTTACTTGCTCCAGGGATTGAAATGAGCCCGGGTGAGGGCTTTGTCAAAGTGATTCCAGCAGCTGTTGGTTTTGGTCTTGGGGCTCTATTTATCTTTGGTCTTGACAAGGTTCTTCCGCACCTTCACATCAACTTCAAAAAGCCCGAAGGGGTAAAAACGCCATGGCATCGCTCAACACTGCTTGTTCTTGCTATTACGCTTCACAATATCCCTGAGGGATTAGCAGTGGGCGTTCTCTTTGGTGGTGTGGCGGCTGGGTTGCCAGAAGCATCGATTGCAGGTGCTGTTGTACTTGCGATGGGTATTGGGATTCAGAATTTTCCAGAAGGAGTGGCTGTATCCATGCCCATGCGTCGACTTGGACTCAGTCGTTTGAAATGCTTTATGTATGGGCAGTCTTCAGCGATTGTTGAGCCAATCGCAGCAGTGATAGGTGCATTGGCAGTGACCTTTTTTACTCCTATCCTTCCTTATGCCTTGGCTTTTGCTGCAGGAGCGATGATTTTTGTCGTTGTGGAGGAGGTGATTCCTGAAACTCAACAAGACAAATACACAGATATCGCAACACTTGGGTTTATTGGAGGGTTTATTGTAATGATGACTCTAGATGTTGCTTTGGGCTAATAATCTCTTTTTCCTTTGACTATCTCCAAAAAATTTATGTTTTTATAAATGAAGGTATGATTATCAATTAGCTTATTTCCAAATATTTTTGTCCAGTCCATATGAAAAGCAAGATCTGAACTTTCGGGAGGATTAATGTAAAATTCGACAGTATATATATCGTCTTCACCTCCAGGTAAATAAATATTTCTTGCATAATGAAAATTATCAATCATGTTTAGGTGAGGAACTAAGTCAACGAAAGTCTTTAAATCATTTTTTTGGTTTATGATTTTAGCCGAAATGCTTAAATATGCAACAAAGCCGCCACTTGGGGCTCCTTTCGGAATATTTTCATAATCCCAATTGACTCTAGCTTCAATGTGTACATTTGAATTTTCATAATCTAAATGTCTATTTGGTGGGTATATTTTGTCTCTGATAGCACCCTCAAAAATAATATTGATTCCAGGGCTAACTCTTTCCTCCCCTATTATAAGCTCTTGAGAAAAAACAGAAATGGATGTGAAAATCAAAAAAACAATTAACCTTTTCATTTAAGATTCTTTTAGTAAAATTTTAATGTCATTAAAAATTTTTTTCATTGAATTTATATCTGTGCCATCATAAAAACCTCTGATTCTTCTTTTGGTATCAATCAGGACAAAATTTTCAGTATGAATCATATCATGTTCATCACCATTTCCATCGTCTCGAACAACTAGATACGATCGTCTTGCCAAGTTATATATTTCTTTTTTTTCCCCGGTTAGTAAATTCCACCGCTTGTCATCTATCCCTTTTTGATGGGCATAGGTCTTGAGGACTTCGGGTGTGTCAATCTCAGGAGTTACGCTAAAGGAAAGAAGTTTGATTTCTGGATGGTTATTTAGCAAAGATTGTAGATACACCATGTTTTCAGTCATTATCGGACATATGCTCGGACAAGTAGTAAAGAAAAAATCAGCCACGTAAATATGGTCATCATAATCGAAATGAGTAATGGTTTCCTTGTTTTGGTTAGTCAGCGAAAAGTCATTGATACGGTGGTATTTTTTGACATACTGAATTGATTCATCTACCAAAACAGGATCGACCATTGCAGGTTGATATATGGGTAAAACAGGGGTAGGTTTAAGCGCCTGAAAAAACATCGAAACAATGACAATAGACAAAATGCCCAAAACCCAAAAAAAACGTTTATATCTGCGAAAAAAAGTCCACATATTAACTGCTTACAAAGGTATAAAAACTGCTAGGACTTTACTAAAAGTAACACATATAATTTAGTGAGTTAAAATGAATTAAAAAGATTACATTTGAACCGAAAAAAAATACATGGATCCAGTTCTTATTAAAATAATTCAATTCTTTCTGTCACTATCTCTGCTCATTGTGCTGCACGAACTAGGACACTTCATACCTGCTCGAATTTTTGGGACTCGGGTCGAGAAGTTCTTTTTGTTTTTCGATATCAAATTTGCTCTTTTTAAAAAGAAAATAGGTGAAACTGTCTATGGAATTGGCTGGTTACCACTTGGGGGCTATGTTAAGATTTCGGGGATGATTGACGAAAGCATGGACAAGGAACAAATGCAACAGCCACCACAATCTTGGGAGTTTCGTTCCAAGCCAGCTTGGCAGCGACTAATCATCATGTTGGGGGGTGTGACTGTCAACCTTACATTGGGAGTATTGATCTATATTATGATTATGTTTATATGGGGGAAAAATGTATTGACCCAAGCAGATGTTCCCAATGGCTTGGAGGCAAGTCCAGTGGTCGAGGCTCTGGGATTTAGGGATGGAGACATCATTCTCTCATTTGATGGTACTCCCCTTGAAAATCTCAATGACGCATCAAGAATTTTATTGGTTAGATCGCCAGAAACTGCACGTGTTCTCCATGCCGATGGAACAGAGGAAAGCATTGCAATCCCTGATGACTTTGGTCAACAGCTTTTTAAATCAGGTGAGCGACCCTTTTCTATATTTGTTTTGGCTGAGATTGAAACTGTTGAACCTGGCTCACCTGCAGAAGAAGCAGGACTTATGTCAGGCGATATCATACGTGCGATTAATGGCAAAGCGATGGACTC
This sequence comes from uncultured Bacteroidota bacterium, assembly GCA_902631125.1. Classification (GTDB taxonomy): domain Bacteria; phylum Bacteroidota; class Bacteroidia; order Flavobacteriales; family Flavobacteriaceae; genus UBA724. The sequence goes on along the minus strand of CACOXF010000028.1, from coordinate 923 downwards.
GTGGAGTCAAGTCAGAGGTTTTTTTACTTCTTATGAAGACACAGAGGCAACGCTGCGTTTAGATCGAGATGGCATGACAACCGACGTTCAGGTTGCAGTTCGTGAGGACAACACCATAGGCATTCGTGTTGTTTTGCCAGAAATTCAGACAACCGACATCACTTATGATGTAGACCAAAGCATCGTTGAGGGGATTCGCTATGGATACTGGACTTTGTATGATTATGTAGCGCAGTTCAAGTTTGTTTTTACAAAAGAAGGGGCATCACAACTAGGTGGGTTTGGCACGATTGGCAGCTTGTTTCCAGGAACTTGGGACTGGCAGGCCTTTTGGCACACCACAGCTTTGATATCTATTATATTGGCCTTTATGAATGTATTGCCCATCCCAGCACTGGATGGGGGTCATGTGATGTTTTTGACCTATGAGATGATCACAGGTCGTAAGCCACATGACCGTGTGATGGAAATTGCACAGATGATAGGTATTTTCTTATTGCTCGGTTTATTTGTTTATGCAAATGCCAATGATGTTGTTCGATTCTTAACATAAGTTCGTTTGACAAAAAAGGGTTTGAAGAAGAAGAAAAAACGAATTATATTTACCAGCACAATCCTCCTTAGCTCAGTTGGTTAGAGCATCTGACTGTTAATCAGAGGGTCCTTGGTTCGAGCCCAAGAGGGGGAGCAAGCCTAACCGCTACACTACACATTCTTAAAGCCCACCATAATAGGTGGGTTTCTTCTTTATGTACTTATCACTATTTCAAAGTCAATTTAGTGGCACTTATATGGCACTTTTTGACTTAACTAATATACGTTGAAAAATAAATCCACAAAATTTTTTAAAACCACGTTATATAATAGAACAAGCAGTTAAACGCTAAGGGCGTTGCTGTATCTAATCTACAAATATGACAACA
>CACOXF010000027.1 GCA_902631125.1 uncultured Bacteroidota bacterium | reverse complement strand
GTAGATACAACTTCTTTTCTGTTTGCAAAAAAAGCATTTGGACTACTGAATTTTAATTTTTTATCAAGCCGAACGTGCAGGTAGGGCGTGTTGCGTAAAAATGTACCAGAAACAATCTTGACAAATGCTAGCCTGTCTCTGTGTTTTGGATCCATATTGGCATGAATTTTAAACACAAAACCGGTAAATTTTTTTTCAGTTGGATTAACTAATCGTTCCTCACTTTTTTTGGCTAATGGAGGAGGGGCAATCTCAATAAAAGCGTCCAACAGTTCTTGTACACCAAAGTTATTTAAAGCAGAACCGAAGAAAACAGGTTGTTGATCACCATTGAGATAAGCACTTAAATCAAAAGAGGGATACACTTCTGTTACTAATTCAACATCCTCTTTCAAATTACCTGCTGCTTGTCCACCTATATGCAGGGACAAACTGTCGTCATTGATGTTGTCAAATTCGATACTGTCTGAAATTTGGGTTTTATTCCCTTCATTAAACAAACGCAATCTCTTTTCCCATAAATTGTAAATCCCTTGAAAATCGTAGCCCATACCGATAGGAAAACTCAAGGGAACAACCTTAAATCCGAGTTTCTGTTCTAATTCATCCAACAAATCAAAAGCATCTTTTCCCTCTCGATCGAGTTTATTGATGAAGACTATAATTGGAATGTTTCGCATCCGACAGACCTCAACGAGCTTTTCTGTTTGTTCCTCAACGCCTTTGGCAATATCAATCACCACAATAACACTATCGACTGCAGTTAAGGTTCGAAAAGTATCTTCAGCAAAATCTTTATGACCAGGGGTGTCAAGGATATTGATTTTTTTGTCTTTGTATTGAAATGCTAAAACTGATGTTGCGACAGAAATACCACGCTGACGTTCAATTTCCATAAAGTCGCTTGTCGCTGTTTTTTTAATCTTGTTGGACTTTACAGCACCTGCCTCTTGAATCGCTCCACCAAAGAGAAGAAGCTTTTCAGTTAAGGTTGTTTTTCCAGCATCTGGATGAGAGATGATGCCAAAGGTTCGTCGTCTTGAGATTTCAGTTTTAAAATTCATTCGAATGCAAAAGTATTTTCTTTTTTGGGATTTTCATTTTCTCAAAGCGATTATTTGTATTTTTGTTTATTCATTAGATCTGTATGGAGGAACAAGTAATATTGGTTGATGAGCAAGACAATCCCATCGGATTAATGCCTAAATTAGAGGCACATCAAAAGGCAGTACTCCATCGCGCATTTTCTGTTTTTATCCTCAATGCAAAAGGGGAATTGATGCTACAACAGCGTGCCAAGCATAAGTATCACTCCCCTGGGCTTTGGACTAACACTTGCTGTAGTCATCAGCGTAAGGGAGAGACGAACATTCAGGCAGGTATGAGACGTTTGCTAGAAGAAATGGGGTTTACAACAGGGTTGAAAGAAACCATCTCCTTTATCTACAAAGCACCTTTTGATAATGGATTGACCGAACATGAGTTTGATCATGTACTGATAGGGCATTATGAGAACAGCCCAATCATCAATCATGACGAAGTTGCAGATTGGAAATGGATGCCTTTAGAAGACGTTAAAAATGATATTGGTACTAACCCTGAACATTACACTGTTTGGTTTGTGATTATCTTTACAAAGTTTTATGATTATTTAAAAAAGAATTTATGATTGTAACTGTAAGCCGTAAAGCACACTTCAATGCTGCTCATCGCCTACACAGGCCTGATTGGGGTGATACTAAGAATGAAAAGGTTTTTGGGAAGTGCAACAACCCTTTATATCATGGCCACAACTACGAGCTGATTGTACATATCACAGGCGAAATTGACAAATCAACAGGCTATGTTATGGATATGAAAGTGCTGAAAGACCTTATCAAAGCAGAGATAGAGGATGCTTTTGATCATAAAAATCTAAATGAGCAAGTGCCAGAGTTTAAGAATTTGAATCCAACTGCTGAAAATATTGCTGTTGTGATTTGGGATAAGCTTCGCCCTCACATTTCTTCTGACAAGCAATTGGAAGTGACTCTTTATGAGACTCCAAGAAATTATGTAAACTACAAGGGGTATTAATGTTATATCCACTTTTTTTTAAACCAATACCCAAAGAAAGAATTTGGGGTGGAAGGAAATTGATCAGCTATCTAAAAAAAACTTTCAGAGGCGAAGACATAGGAGAAAGCTGGGAGTTGTCAGCTGTTTCAGGAAATGAGTCAGTCGTCTCAAATGGTATTCTTAAGGGCAAACATCTAAAAGAGCTCATAGAAACCTATAAAGCGGGTCTTGTTGGAAAGTCTGTTTACGACCGTTTTGGCAACGATTTCCCCATCCTCATCAAATATATCGACGCCCAAAAAGACTTGTCTCTTCAACTACATCCCAATGACCAGCTCGCCAAAGAGCGTCACAATTCGTTAGGTAAAAATGAGATGTGGTATATTATGAGTGCTGATAAAGGATCAAAACTCATCACTGGATTTTCTAAAAACACTGACCAGAACGAATATCAGCAATATCTCGAAAATGGTCAGATCGAAAGCTTACTTCACTACGAAACTGTAAACAGTGGAGATACATTTTTTATTCAAACAGGAACTGTTCATGCCATTGGAGCTGGAATTTTACTAGCCGAAATTCAGCAAACTTCAGATGTGACATATCGCATTTTTGATTGGAACCGAAAGGACAAATATGGGAATACGCGAGAGCTGCACACAGCCCTCGCCATTGATGTGATCGATTTCTCTAAGCGTGATGATCACAAAGTGGAATATGACCAAAAACCCAATCAAAGGAACGCTATGGTGAATTCTTCTTACTTCAAAACAGACATCATTCCCTTGGAGGGGGATGTGAGTATCAATATGGATCAGTTGGACTCGTTTGTTGTTTTGATGGCTGTGGATGGAAACAACGAGATTATTGTGGATAACAATTCCTATGAACTTCCATTTGGATCAACCGTTTTGCTACCAGCCTGTTTGAATTCATTTACGATTCAGGCAAACAACTCAAAAGTATTGATGATTACCATTTAGTCAGATTAATTTTATTTTTCAGGATCTGCTAAATAATCCCTCAACTGCTTTCCATAACTTGAGTTTCGAACATCATCGGACATCGAGGAAGCGATGGTGTCGAGAAGAGTTTTGGAACCAGATGTAAGGTTATATAAAGCCAAATAAGGAGCAATAACACTTGTGTTGTTGTTGACTGCAAAATTTACAGTAAATAAAATTTTTCTCTTGACTAGATTAGCAGATTGCTTTTCAAGTAATGCTAAACTATCATTATTTTGGTTTATTTGCGCTTGCAAATAGGCTGCTAACAGATCAAGTTCCTCATTGTTAAACTGACTGATAACTTTGTTGTATGAATTAAAAATATCTTGCGTTGGCGAGCCAATAACCTCAGCTTTTGAGACATAACCATCCAAAGTTGTTTGGATTGATATGTTTCCAGCTTCTCCAAAAAATGGAATTCTATTGTCAAAGTCATCAGCTTTGTTTCGATTCAAAAGAACGTAAAACAGTTCAGGATGGTTTAAGTCAGCTTCCAAAATGATGGGTTTTTCTTGCGTGATTTGCATCGAATCAACTGCAATCAAAATGCTGTCTTGCAATCGTTCAAGGTAGAGTGTTCCCTTTTTTAAGTCCTTTACAAAAAGTTCGACTTGCATGTCTTTTTTGGGTGCTGAACAGCTCCCCAAAAAAAGGACTAATATTAACTTGATTATGATCTGTTTCATCACTGCAAATATGAGTAATTAGTTTGAATGAATGATTTTTCTAAAGGTCAAATTTATACGTGGATTTATTTTTTTTACAGTCTTTGCAACCTGGTGTTTCCAAAAGTGCTGTGTCTCACCACCCATAAGCAACAAGCTGCCATGTTCAAGTAATATTTTGTAACGTTTTTCACGATCGCGATTGTGCCGAAGGTGAAAAAACCGGGGAGCTCCCAAACTGACTGATGCAATGATTGGATTGACCCCTAGCTCTGGCTCATCGTCAGCATGCCAACCATTGCTGTCTTTTCCATTGCGATACAAGTTTAGTAGGACTGAGGTAAATGAAGCATCGGAGTATTTTTGTATTCTTTTCTTAATCTGTTTTAGTGTTTCTGTCATCGGCTTCGGCGTCATTGTTACCCCCGAGTAGGTGTATGAATCCGAGGTGTTCGCATGAAGTGATGTTAATCGTGGTTGGGGATAGGTCTTTCCAAAAACAGTAATGGGATCCTGCCGCCATGGGATGTTGTGACATAGGTCTTCAAAAAACGTATCGGCTAAAGGCTTACTCAAAAAATCAGGCACATAGCTAATTTCTGCATTGGGGAGTTGTTTTAAATCAGTATGCTGAATGATATTCACTGTTGAACTTAGTTTATTTCATATAGAAATGTAGCATCAAGGAATTCAAATATCCTAATATCAAAGCTACTCCAACAACAGTATAGAGCAGGGTAAAAATTTTACCCAAATCTCTTTGCAGCGAAAAATCATCATAGCCAATCGTGGTTAGTGTAGTTGCTGAAAAATACAGTGAATCGAGCCATGGCCAGACCTTAATATAGTGATAAACTATTGTGCCGAGCGCAATAAAAAAATTCGTTCTAAACAATAAATTTCTGTAGGATTTGTCTTTTAAAAAAGAAATGATGCTTGTAAAAATTAACATAATTAAAGATCTAGATTGAAGCTACCTAAGTTAAAAAATCTCTTAGCTGGATAATAAAGTTAAGGGATTGATTGATATTTAGATAGATTATTATTTGATCATGTCAAAACTTCGATTGATAAATGAAGTGAGTTCTTCTCCTTTCAAAAGGTTTTGGCTCAGTCGTGCAAGATCAACAGACTGTTTAATCAATCGTTCTTGTTTCTTTTTCGTTTTTGTTTCTAAAATCTGAGTGACTAATGGATGGTTTGTGTTTACAATCAGGTTGTACATTTCTGGCATATTTCCACCAAGCATACCACCTCCACCTGTCAGCTGCATCTCTTTCATTCTTCGCATAAACTCTGGTTGCGTAATCAAAAATGGCATGGCTTTACTGTCCATCGGTTCGAGTTGTACAGTATAGGTTGCTTTAGGTACGATTCTCTCAACAATTGTTTTGAGTTGCTCTTGACTTTCTTCACTCAATTTTGATGGAGTTGAATCTTCTTTTACAATAATTTTATCGATTTGATCTGCATCCACCCTTGTGAAGCTGATATTTTCTTCATTTGTTTCTAATTTTTGAAGAAGATGACTCACAATTGGCGAATCAAGCAATATGACAGTGTATCCTTTCGCTTTTGCAGCTTCGATATATGCGTGCTGGTCATCTTCATTGGATGCATAAAGCTGAACAAGCTTTCCGTCTTTATCGGTTTGTGCATCTTTTGTTTGTTCTTTTAGCTCCTCAAAAGTTAAATAGTCCCCTGTTGTGGTTGGGAACAGTGCGAAATCCTTAGCCTTTTCAAAGAACTTGTCTTCTGAAAGCATACCGTACTCTATTACAACTTTTATATCATTCCATTTTTTATGGAAAGCCTCTCTGTCTTTTTTGAAGAGTGATTTGAGCTTGTCTGCTACTTTTCGAGTGATATAATTACTAATTTTTTTGACATTACCGTCTGCTTGCAAATAGCTTCTAGACACGTTTAGAGGAATATCTGGAGAATCAATAACACCACGAAGCATGGTCAAAAATTCTGGCACAATCCCTTCTACATTATCAGTGACAAACACTTGGTTTTGGTAGAGTTGAATACGATCCTTTTGCAGGTTTAAATCGTTAGAGATTTTTGGGAAATAGAGGATTCCAGTTAGGTTAAAAGGATAATCAACATTGAGATGTATTTGAAACAAAGGTTCTTCAAATTGTGTCGGATAGAGCTCTCGATAAAAATGATTGTAATCTTCATCCTTCAGATCCGTTGGTTTTTGAATCCAAGCGGGTGAGGGGTTATTGATGATATCATCAACAACTTCTTTCACTTCTTTGGCATCATCACCATCCCCCTCTGTCTTCGTAATTTCTTTTGTACCCAACTTGATAGGAATGGGCATGAACTTGTTGTATTTTGTGAGTAAAGAGCGAATCTGTGTCTCTTCCAAAAACTCTTTCGAATCTTTGTCGATGTGCAAAATGATTTCTGTACCTCTTTCTTTTTTATCATGCTTTTTCAAGGTAAACTCTGGGGACCCATCACAAGTCCAGTGGGCTGCTGACTCATCTTTGTATGACTTGGTGATAATCTCAACTTTTCTGGCAACCATAAAAGCCGAGTAAAACCCAAGACCAAAGTGACCGATAATGCCACTGTCTTTAACACTGTCCTTGTACTGTTCTAAAAACTCTTCAGCACCAGAAAAGGCAACTTCATTGATATATTTATTGACTTCATCAGATGTCATCCCAACTCCCTGATCAATAATGTGGAGTTTTTTTCCTTTTTTATCAACCTTGACTTCAATAAGTGGGTTGCCATACTCAATTTTCGCTTCTCCGATTTGGGTGAGATGCTTTAGTTTTAGTGTCGCGTCTGTTGCATTTGAAATCAATTCTCTCAAAAAGATTTCATGATCGCTGTATAGAAATTTTTTGATTAGTGGAAAGATATTTTCAACTGCAACATTAATTTTTCCTTTACTCATTTTTTTAAAATTTATGTCATTAATTACAAAAAAAATACCATTGTTTGCTATCTGACAAGATGACACTTTTATATTTTTTGTTTAATTAATTTGCAAAAAAGTTAAACACAATATATATTTGTAAAAGAAAAAAAGCTATCAAACTCTTAATTGGGAATCATTGCTATGAAAAAATAGATAGTTTTTTTTAACAAATTCTTGGTTTGTTTGTTTTTTTGGTAAAGTTGTTTAAGGTGTGCACTTGCACACCTTTTACTTTTTGTGCAATAATTGACTAATTTTATAATATGATAAAACGGTTTAGCTCAAAAATTACAGGTCTTGGTAAATACTTGCCTGAAAATAAAGTTACAAATGATGATCTTTCGACACTTATGGAAACCAGTCATGATTGGATCGTAGAACGAACTGGGATTGAAGAACGCCGATTTATAGCAAAAGATTCTTCTGAGGGAACAGCATCCATGGGTGTTAAGGCTGCCCAACAGGCAATTGATCGTGCTGGGATTAGCAAAGATGATATCGACTTGATTGTGTTTGCTACCTTAAGTCCTGATTATTATTTCCCTGGCTCTGGAGTTTTGGTGCAAGACATAATGGGAATCGGTACTTGTCCTGCACTTGATGTCCGGAATCAATGTTCTGGATTTATTTATGCGCTCTCTGTTGCAGATCAATATGTACGTACGGGAACCTATAAAAATGTCCTAGTCATTGGGTCCGAGCATCACTCGGGAGGTCTGGATCTCACCACTCGTGGACGTACAGTTTCCGTAATTTTTGGCGATGGTGCTGGTGCAGCTATTATCAGTCGTCATGAAAACCCAGAGGAGGGGGTACTTTCCACGCATCTTCATTCTGAAGGTAAGCATGCCAAGGAACTTTCGTTAATTGGTCCAAGCACCAAAAAATGGGTGCATGAAGTGTTTGAAAATTATGATCCAAATAATCCAGATTATCACCCATATATGAATGGGCAACTGGTTTTTAAAAATGCGGTTGTAAGGTTTTCGGAAGTGATTCGTGAAGCACTAGCAAAAAACAATCTGGAGCCAAGTGATATCGATATGCTAATTCCTCATCAAGCCAATTTGAGAATTGCCCAGTTTGTACAAAAGAAGTTTGGCTTACAAGACGGTCAAGTGTACAATAACATCATGCGCTATGGCAATACGACTGCTGCCTCCATACCGATTGCACTTTGTGAGGCTTGGGAAGAAGGGAAAATCAATTCAGGTGATCATGTAATGCTTGCTGCTTTTGGAAGTGGGTTTACATGGGGTAGCTCACTCATCAAGTGGGTGTAGCCTGACTGCTGCGAATCAATAGCAAACCCAAAAAACAAAATACCCCATTGAGGGCTAGGATGAAAAATCCAAAGTCAAAATCATAGTTTGTTAAAGTCCATTGACTGACTAGATATCCTATGATAGGCGTGCAAACTGCGACCCATGGCACCCATCGATCGCGCACTTGAACCTTTGTCAACACTCCTAAAGCATACAAGCCAAGGAGGGGCCCATAGGTGTAGCCTGCGAATTCAAATAATTTTGCAATCACACTTTTATCAGTTATCAAATAATTAAATGCGAGAATCACAATAATCAACAATAGTGATAAGAGCAGGTGAACTCGTTTGCGTGTGTATTCTTGACGATCTGGGTGAAGTCTTTTTTCGATATCGAGCAAATCGATACTTATACTTGTTGTGAGGGATGTCAAGGCACTGTCAGCACTGCTATATGCAGCTGCAATGAGCCCTAGAAGAAAAACAATTGATAGCCCAAGACCGAGCTCGGATTGGGTGGCGATGATAGGAAAGAGTCTGTCTCCTTGTGCATCAATTCCATTTGCCAATGCATAGGCAGTGAGTAAAGCCCCCAACATCAAAAACACATAATTGACGATTGTCAATATGATGGTAAACCAAAACATATTTTTTTGCGCATCAGACAGACTTCTACACGCAAGATTCTTTTGCATCATGTCCTGATCAAGACCTGTCATAACAATAGCAATTAATGCACCAGATAAAAATTGTTTCCAAAAGAAATAAGGACTTTTATAATCATCGAAGAAAAAGATTTGTGTATAGTCTTGTTGACCAAGCCATCCAAACAGATGCTCAATTTCCAGAGAGGCTGTAATGTAGTATAATGCTAGGCATAGGGCAATCAACATAAAAAGTGTTTGCAATACATCTGTCCAAATAATTGTTTTGATTCCAGACTTGTGTGTATAAAGCCAAATCAGTGATATGGTTACAATGACAGTACACCAAAAAGGAATCCCCATTCGTTCGAAAATAACCCACTGGAGTACACTTGCGACTAGATACAGGCGAAAGCTAGCACCAACGATTCGTGACAAAACAAAAAAAGATGCCCCAGTTTTGTAGGTATTTGCACCAAATCGTGTAGATAGATAGGTGTAGATGGAAGTGAGTTTATATTTATAATAAATAGGCAAAAGGACAGTGCCAATTACAAAGTAGCCAACGATATAGCCCAAGACCATTTGGAAATAACTAAACCCTGTGTCGTCAACCCAACCAGGAACAGAGATAAAGGTAACACCAGATAGGGAAGCGCCAATCATTCCAAAAGCCACGAGATACCATGAAGCAGATCGGTTTGCGATAAAAAACGTTTGGTTGTCTTCTTTGCCTTTCGTCAAACGAGCAATAACCATCAACACGATGAAATATCCTAGAAGAATGGATAAAAGAAGATAACTGCTCATTTTTCAAAGATACTTGGATTGCCTCATACTTTCAAATGTTTACCTTTGCCGCGATGGAATATGCATCAAAGTTATTGCAGCAAGCTGTTGATGAAATTTCACAGCTACCCGGGATTGGACGACGTACCGCAATGCGACTCGTTTTGCATCTACTTCGTCAGCCTGAATCAATTAGCTTGGATTTGTCAGAAGCAATTCGACTTCTGAGAACAGAAATCCAATACTGTCAATCATGTTTTAATGTTTCGGATCAGCCAACTTGTAGTCTGTGTGCGAATCCCAAAAGAGATTGCCAATTGGTTTGTGTAGTCGAAGATGTTCGTGATGTGATTGCGATAGAAAGTACGGCTCAATTTACTGGCCTCTACCATGTGTTGGGAGGTAAAATTTCACCTCTTGACGGAATCGGCCCTCAAGAATTGAGAATCCATAGCTTGGTCAAAAAGGTTAAAGAAGGTACAATAAAGGAGGTCATTTTGGCGTTGAGTAGTACAGTTGAAGGTGACACCACCAACTATTATATCTACAAGCAGATCAGCTCATATGATGTTGAAATAACTGTACTAGCAAGAGGCGTTTCTGTAGGTGATGAGTTGGAATATACAGATGAAGTGTCATTAGGAAGAAGTATCGTGAAAAGAATCCCATTCGATGGAACAATCTAAATCAATCGACCTTTCAGTTATCATTGTAAGTTACAATGTAGAGCACTTTTTACATCTGTGTTTGGAAAGTGTTTATGCTGCGATCAATAACATCAATGCTGAGATCATCGTTATCGACAATGCATCTGCTGACAACAGCGTTGAAATGATGCGAAAAAAATTCCCTTCCACACGTGTGATTTCTAACGTTGATAACCTGGGATTTGGAAAGGCAAACAACAAAGCTGTAAAACTTGCCAAAGGTCGCTATGTATGTTTCCTAAATCCAGATACCATTGTTTCTCGAAAAACCTTTGGGGAATTTATACAACTCCATGAGGCAAACCCTACAATTGGAATTTCAGGTCCTCAAATGATTGATGGAACAGGACAATTTTTATTGGAGTCTAAACGAGGGTTACCAACAATAAAGGCGGCAGTATTCAAATCATTGGGGCTTTTCAGGTTGTCTGCTCGTTTTTTTGGGCAGTATTACAATTTAAGCGTTGCTCAAAATCAAAATGGCAAGACCGACGTGCTAGCAGGGGCATTTATGTTCATGCGCAAGCGATTGTATGAACATCTAGAGGGTTTTGATGAAAACTTCTTCATGTATGGTGAAGATATTGACATCTCACATCGAAGTTTGAAGTTAGGATACACCAACTTTTATTTTTCTCAATCCAAAGTGATTCATTTTAAGGGAGAGAGTACCCCAAAAAATAAAGCCTATGAAAAGCGATTTTTCAGTGCGATGTCATATTACTACAACAAAAACTTCTCTCATAATTGGATTTTAAATTCGATATTCATCACAGGGTCTTATTTGTTTAGTAAGTTTAAAAGGGTTGCGTCATCTAGACGAGATAAAACCTCGCCCACAAGTGTAAATGATTGGACGTTGGTATCCAAAAACCCCAAGCTATTTAAAAATGTAAAAATTAATATGTTTCCTGGCATCAAACACTGTCAAAATCTTCTAGAGGTCCTTCAAGTCAAGCCCAAAAAATTGATGGGAATTGTATTTGACATGCGCACCACGCAATGGAGCGAGGTAATCAACTTTATGCAGGTTCATCAAACACGCTATGTTTATAAGTTTATTTCAGTTGATAACAAGCGAATTATTGGCAGCAGTGATGTGTTGTCAAGAGGTAGTGGAGCAGTCATTCCAAATACCAAAAAGAAATCGAAAACAAGCATTGTTTAAATTCGTAATTTTGCAGCATGGCTGAGTACAAATTGTTACTACCTGCCATGGGAGAAAGTGTCGATGAGGCAACAGTTACCCAATGGCTCAAAAACGAAGGTGATATCATCGCAGCAGATGATGCCGTTGTAGAAATTGCCACAGATAAAGTTGACTCTGAAGTCCCTTCTGAAATCTCTGGTAAACTTCTCCAAAAACTTGTTGAAGAAAACCAAGTTATTCGTGTTGGAGAGCCATTGGCAATTATCGAAACAGATGAAGATATTTCCGAAGAATTAGGACAAGATAAAGCCTCAACCGAGGTTGTAGAAGGTGTCGAAGTTAAAGAAGATTTTTTAGAAAGTAAAGCAAAAGAAATCCTAGCTCCAGCCCCTTCCGTCGAACAGTCACAAGCTGGGGATATTTACTTTTCTCCGCTGGTCAAAAGCATCGCTAAAGAAGAAGGGATTTCAGATGCCGAGTTATATAAAATAAGTGGCACTGGAAAAAATGGTCGAGTTACCAAAAAGGATATACTCAACCATCTCAAGTCTCGTCAATCGCAACCCAGGCAATCGCCAACCGCACCTCCTGCTACGACGACAATCGCCAGCAACATTGAAAAAGGTGAAGTGAGAGACATGTCTAGAATGGAGCAACTGATTGCCGAGCATATGCACAAAAGCATACAAACGTCTGCGCATGTACAATCTTTCATCGAAGTTGATGTTACAGATTTATGGGGTTGGCGTGAGGGCATCAAGCAATCATTTTTCCAAAGAGAAGGAGAAAAAATCACATTTACTCCAATTTTCATGATGCTTACTGCTCAAGTACTTCGTGATTTTCCTTTGCTTAATTCGTCTTTGAGTGGAAACAAAATTATTCAAAAGAGGGAAATCAACTTGGGTATGGCAACTGCGCTCGCCGATGGAAATCTTATTGTTCCAGTGATAAAAAGTGCAGATCAATTGAGTTTGGTTGGATTCACCAAAAGAGTAAATGACTTAGCCAAACGTGCCAGAACAGGAACCCTCTCACCTGATGATGTTACTGATGGAACATACACAGTGACCAACGTAGGCATGTTTGATAGCTTGATGGGAACGCCTATTATCAATCAGCCACAAGTTGGAGTTCTGGCCTTGGGAGCCATACGAAAAGTGCCTGCAGTTGTCGAAACAGATAAAGGAGACTTCATTGGCATTCGTCGAAAAATGATTCTCTCTCACAGTTATGATCATCGCATAGTCAATGGAGCCATGGGCGGCCTGTTTATCAAAGAGTTAAAAAACAAAATAGAGAACTGGGACGTATCACAACAATTATAATATGCAACTGCAATTAAAACGATCAATTTGTTTCTTCGATCTTGAAACGACTGGTGTCAACATCGCTAAAGATCGAATTGTTGAAATTTCTATCCTAAAAGCCTTTCCAGATGGTTCTGAGAATGAAAAGACTTGGTTGGTCAATCCAGAAATACCTATCCCAGCAGAGGCGACAGCAGTGCATGGCATTACAAACGAAAAGGTAGCTGATGCACCAACGTTTAATGAAGTTTCGGCTGAAATATACAGTTGGTTTAAAGGCTCAGACCTCGCAGGTTATAACTCTGATAGGTTTGATATTCCCTTGCTTGCTGAGGAAATGCTTCGTGCCGGAATAGATGTTGATTTTAAAAAGCATAAATCAATTGATGTACAAACGATTTTTCACAAAATGGAGCAGCGAACCCTTACTGCTGCATATAAATTTTATTGTGCAAAAGATCTTGAAGATGCGCACAGTGCTAGCGCAGATACCAAAGCGACTTTTGAGGTACTCAAAGCCCAAATCGATCATTATGAAGACTTGGAGAATGATGTGGACATGCTCAGCCAGTTTACCACGCGACACAGTAGTGTAGATTTTGCAGGGTATATTCGAACGAATAAAGAAAACGAGCCTATTTTTAGTTTTGGAAAGCACAAAGGAAAAACAGTTGTTGAAGTTCTTCAGCTTGAACCTGGATATTTTGGATGGCTAATGGAAGCAGATTTTCCCTTGTATACCAAAAAGGTTCTCACTGCGATTCGTCTCAACACTTTAAACAGTGGGTCATGAAGCTTATATGTGTTGGACGTAACTACTCTAAACATGTAGAAGAGCTAAACAACGATCGGCCTGATGCACCAGTTATTTTTATGAAACCTGATTCATGTTTGGGTCAGAAAGGGCAGCCATTTTTCATACCTGACTTTTCCAACGAAATTCACTACGAAGTGGAGGTTCTTGTAAAAATCAATAGAATTGGTAAGCATATACAAACCAGATTTGCACACAAGTACTACAGCGAAATAGGGTTGGGGTTGGACTTCACTGCGCGAGATGTGCAGCTCGATCTCAAGAGCAAAGGGCTTCCATGGGAGAAGGCAAAGTCTTTTGATGGTGCCGCATACATTGGCAATTGGTTTGATAAGTCTCAATTTTCAGATCTGAACAACCTATGCTTTCAGTTGACGAAAAACGATGATGTTGTTCAAAAAGACACAACTGCTAATATGATGTGGAAAATAGATGAAATCATCAGCTATGTTTCGCGTTATTTTACCCTAAAAATTGGCGATATATTGTTCACAGGAACACCTGCGGGAGTAGGTCGTGTAGAGAGGGGAGATATACTTACAGGGCATTTGGGAGGAGAACAAGCATTTATGCTCAATATCAAATAATGCAAGCAGAAATTATCACAATTGGCGATGAAATTTTGATTGGTCAGATTGTTGACTCAAACTCTGCATTTCTTGCCAAATCACTCAACAAAATTGGCATTGAGGTTTCTCAGATCACTTCAGTTTCTGATCAGGAACAGGCGATTATCAGTGCGATGGAAACTGCTCAAAAACGTGTTTCACTTGTGTTGCTTACAGGGGGTTTAGGTCCTACCAAAGACGATATTACAAAAACTTCTTTTTGTAAATTTTTTGATGACCATTTGGTACAAAACCAAGATGTTTTCGATCATATTGAAAAACTTTTTGCGCAATATGTGAATGTGCCAATCAACGATCTCAATCGAGCGCAAGCAATGCTGCCTTCCAAGGCTGTTATTTTGGAGAATCGGTTTGGCACAGCAGTTGGTATGTGGATGGAAAAAAACACAACTGTTTTTGTTGCTCTGCCAGGTGTTCCATACGAAATGAAGAGCATCACTGACACTCAACTCATTCCCAAGCTTAAAACTCATTTTAAACGACCTGTGTTGATTCATAAAACCATAATGACTTATGGATGGGGTGAGAGTCGCATTGCAGAGGTGATTCATGATTGGGAGGTAGCCTTACCTTCTCATATCAAACTCGCATATCTTCCCAATTTGGGTCGGGTGAGATTGCGCTTAACTGCGAGAGGAGAAAATAAAGACCAACTCCAAAAAGAGATCGATCAGCAGTTTGAGGCCCTTTATACATTGATTGGTGATATCATCACTGGCTTTGAAGGCGATCGCCCAATTGAGGCACAAATTGGAAGTATATTGACTAAAAAACAGTTTTCAATTGCAGTGGCAGAAAGTTGTACTGGTGGTCGTATCGCAGCCTTGCTATCGTCTATACCTGGTGCATCTGCCTATTTTTTTGGGGGTATTGTTGCTTATAAAACATCAGTTAAAAGCAAAGTATTGGGGGTGTCAGATGAACTGATTGCGAGTCACTCTGTCGTGAGCGAGGAGGTTGCATTGGCAATGGCCAAAGGGGTTCGAAAACAGATGAAAAGTGATTATGCTATCGCAACCACTGGCAATGCTGGTCCTACCAAAGGCGATTCTGATGCTGAGGTTGGAACTGTCTGTATAGCTCTAGTCGGCCCCGATTTTGAAAAGGTAGAATCTTATAATTTTGGAAAAAACAGAGAAAAAACAGTCCAAAAGGCAGTCAATAAGGCACTTGAACTGGCAAGAAAAATGCTGATGTAGACAGTAAAAAACATTTGTTTGTACGTTAAAAATATCGTTAATTTGCACTCCGATTACAAAAAATTAATTTTTGCAATGTCAAAAGTTTGTCAAATTACTGGAAAAAAAGCGTTGGTTGGAAACAATGTTTCACACGCAATGAATAAAACAAAGAGACGCTTTGAAGTGAATCTTATCAAGAAGCGATTTTACTTGACGGATCAAGATAAATGGATCACGCTCAAGCTTTCGACTTCAGCTTTAAAAACCATTAACAGAAAAGGGCTTTCTGCTGTACTGAAAGAGGCAAAAGCGCAAGGCGTATTATAATTTATTGTTATGGCCAAGAAAGGTAACAGAGTTCAAGTAATATTAGAATGTACAGAGCACAAAGACTCGGGTCTTGCAGGTACTTCTCGATATATTACAACTAAAAATAAGAAAAATTCACCTGATCGTATTGAGTTGAAAAAATTCAACCCGATTTTGAAGAAAATGACTGTCCACAAAGAAATTAAATAGACATGGCTAAGAAAACAGTAGCAACTTTACAGACTTCATCGAAGCGATTGACCAAAGCCATTAAAATGGTGAAAAGTGAAAAAACTGGGTCATACACTTTCGTCGAGTCAATGATGCTTCCCGAAAAAGTCAACGAATGGTTGTCTAAAAAATAGCCTAAATCACAAATGATTTTAATAGCCACTTCATGTGGCTTTTTTTATTTCTTACATTTACAAAAAACATGAATGGGAATTTTTAAACGTTTTTTTTCCAAAGAGAAATTAGACAAAGGGCTCGAGCCATCAAAGAAGTCGATTTTAAATAAAATTGGTAAAGTTGTTGCTGGCAAAAGGACTGTCGATGCAAGTGTATTGGATGAACTCGAAGAAGCTCTTATCAGTGCAGACATTGGCGTAGATACGACTCTAAAGATTATTGATTTACTCGAGAAAAGGGTAGCCAAGGACAAATACATGAACACCAAAGAACTTCAAAGTATTCTGCGAGAAGAAATTACCAGCCTATTGGAGCTACATGAAGAAGCCCACAAAGATGTGAGGCCCAAAGTCACTTTGGTTGTAGGGGTCAATGGCGTTGGTAAAACCACTACGATTGGAAAGCTTGCCCATATCTATAAGACTAGTGGTCTGCAAGTACTTTTGGGTGCAGCAGATACTTTTCGTGCAGCAGCAGTTGACCAGTTGAGTAAGTGGTCTGATCGGGTTGGTGTTCAAATCGTAAAGCAAAAGATGGGTAGCGATCCTGCTTCAGTGGCCTATGATGCAGTTCAGTCTGGACTTTCACAGGGATTTGACCACGTGATTATTGATACTGCTGGACGGCTGCACAACAAGGTGAATTTGATGAATGAATTGGCAAAAATAAAGAGGGTCGTTCAAAAATCGATTCCCGAAGCACCACATGAAGTTTTATTGGTTCTCGATGGCTCTACAGGACAAAACGCCTTCGAACAAGCTCGTCAATTTGCGCAGGCAACAGAAGTCACAGCACTAGCAATAACAAAACTCGATGGCACTGCCAAAGGAGGTGTGGTATTAGGCATCTCTGACCAAATGCAAGTCCCTGTCAAATACATTGGGGTTGGCGAGGGGATGGAAGAC
>CACOXF010000026.1 GCA_902631125.1 uncultured Bacteroidota bacterium | reverse complement strand
AGTGAATGGTGTCATCTACAGAAATTCCAAAAGCTACACTAAAGACCAATATGGTGGATGGCTTGATGGGAATCCCCAAAAAACCCATCATCCCTGCAGTGAGGATTAATGGGATAATGTTCGGAATCAAGGAAATTAAAATCATTCGAAACGAACGAAACATATAGGCCATAAATAAGGCAATCATCAATACTGCTAGGGAGAGTGACAAGACTAGATTGCGAACCAAAAACCGAGTGCCTTTTAAGTATCCAAGTGCTTTTCCAGTGACTTCTGTTTCAAATCGGCCAGGAGGGAATATTTCTCCAACAACTGTCAATAAATCACCCTCAATTTCTTCCATTCGTTCAGTGTTGACGTCTTTGAGCATTGTGCTCACGCGAATATACTTACCAGTGCTGTCAATCAAACTTTCGGCCATGCCTTCGGTCGTTAAACTGTTGTTGACATACGACCCAATAAACGAATATTCTTGCCTTGTTGGCATCGAAAAATAACGTGGGTTGCCATTGTAATAGGTTTGCTTTGCATACTTGGCTACATGGGCAATAGACAAGGGCTCGGAAAGTTCAGGCACAGTTCGAATGTGAGATGCCAAACGTTCCACTCGGTTGAGCGTTGAGAGTTGCGTTGCACCATTTCTTCTTTTGGTGTCAACCATAATCTCTATGGGCATGATTCCACTCATTTGATTTTCAAAAAACCTAACGTCTTTGAAAAACTCAGCCCCTTTTGGAAGGTCGTCGATGATGGTTCCAGAAAGTTTAATCTGGTAAATCCCAATAATGCTCATCATCAAGGAAATGACAAACACAAAATAAACAGTCACACGACGATAACGAACCATATTTTCCATCCATCCAATAAAGTCGTTCGTCCAGTTTCGGTTGAGGTGCGCTAGATGCTTCTGATTGGGGAGACTCATATAGCTGTAAAGAATAGGAATCACAAAAAGCGACAACACAAAAAGAAGCATAATATTGACAGAAGCAACCAAGCCAAATTCGATGAGCAGTTTGCTGCTAGTCAAAGTAAAGGTTGCAAACCCAAGGGCTGTGGTCATATTGGTCATTAGGGTTGCGTTTCCAATTTTAATAATGATACGTTGTAGAGATCTGGCTTGATTACCGTGTTTTTTGACTTCTTGTTGGTATTTGTTAATAAGGAAAATGCAATTTGGAACGCCAATTACAATCACAATGGGAGGAATCAGAGCAGTGAGCACTGTGATTTCAAATCCAAAAAAGCCTAATATCCCAAAGGCCCACATGACACCGATGACGACTACGACCATGGAAATAAATGTTGCTCGATAGGATCGAAAGAAGAAAAAGAAAATTAAGGTTGTAACCAGTGCCGCAACAATAACAAACATCCGAATCTCACTCAAAATGGTAAAGGCATTGATTGTCCGAACATAGGGCATCCCCGAAATGTGAACGTCCAAATCAGACGCTGCTTCAAAGGCACTGACTTTGGGCAAGAGTTCATTATTTACAAAAAGCTCTCGCTCTTTGGCGTTGACAACTTCTTTTTTGAGGGTGATGATCGTCAGATATACCTCTGAATCAGGGTTGAGAAGAACCCCATGAAAAAAAGGTGATTGTTCAAGGAGTTTCTTTTCGAGCTTGTCCACTTCTTGTTGGTCACGAGCCAACTGAAAGGGGACATCTTCCACCATAAAGCTTTGTTGTTTGGTGTTTTTCCGAAGCTGTTTTAGGTTGCCAATTCCTGTTACAGCGGCAACTGCATCTAGGCCTTCAAATGATTTGGTAAGCGAGCTCCATTGCTGGATCTTATCGGGACTGAATAAAGTAGAGTCTTGAACTGCCAAAACGATAAGGTTGCCTTCATCTCCAAAACGATCGACAAATGATTGGTACTTTAGATTGAAAGGGTGGTTGTCGGGGAGGAGACTTGCTTCATTAAAACTAAAGCGTATGTTCTTCCACTGCAACCCAAAAAAAACGGTGGTTGCAACAATTAAGAGGATGCAAAAAACTCTATTGCGAAGAATGAGCGATGCAACGGTGCTCCAAAAACGAGTCTTCACCCATTTAATCATAGCAATTGAAGAAGTATTTCTGTTTTCAGACCTTCATGATTTCATCCTCTTTCGAAGCGTATTTAACATCTATTTTTTTGATGTAGTCGTCGGTTAGGGCTTGCACATCAACTTCAGCATTACCCAATTGGTCTTCAGAAAGTTCTGATTTTTTCAGTTCTTTATTTGCCTCTTGACGCGCATTTCGAATCCCTACTTTTGCATTTTCTGTTTCTGCCTTAGCGAGTTTGACCAACTCTCTCCTTCTTTCTTCGGTCAGTGGTGGGATATTGATAATAACCGACTCACCATTATTGGAGGGGTTAAATCCCAGGTTTGCGATAAGAATGGCTTTTTCGATTTCAGGAATTTGTGTTTTGTCCCATGGCTGAACGGATAAGGTTTGCGCATCAGGGGTATTGATATTTGCCACCTGACTTAGTGGGGTTTGCGTCCCATAGTACTCCATTTTCACAGAGGACAACATCGCAGGATTCGCTTTGCCTGCACGGATATTGATAAAAGCCTTATCCAGGTGTTCTAACGATTTTTCCATAGCCTCTTTGGCAACGTCCTTGATAAAGTTAATGTCTTCCATAATTTCTAATTTACCTTGGTTCCGATATTTTTACCTGCCACCACCTGTTCAAGGTTGCCAGGGGTGTTCATGTCAAACACAACAATAGGTAATTCATTTTCTTGGCTAAGAGTAAAGGCAGTGCTGTCCATCACTTTGAGTCCTTTTTGAAGAACATCATTAAAACTAATGGACTCAAATTTAACAGCATCTTTATTTTTTTCTGGGTCATCATCATAAATACCATCCACGCGAGTTCCTTTTAATATGACGTCTGCTTCCACTTCAATTGCTCGTAGTACAGCCGCAGAGTCGGTTGTAAAAAATGGATTTCCAGTGCCTGCGCCAAAGATAACCACACGTCCTTTTTCCAAGTGGCGAACAGCACGTCTTTTGATATATGGCTCGGCGATTGCTTCAATTTTCAGAGCTGTTTGTAGTCGCGTTTGCACTTCAGCATCTTCCAAAGCGCTTTGTAGGGCAAGACCATTGATGATGGTTGCAAGCATGCCCATATAATCTCCTTGTACACGGTCCATCCCGTTACTGGCACCAGCAACACCCCGAAAGATATTACCACCTCCGATTACAATGGCAACTTCTACTCCTTGCTCAACAACATTTTTGATTTCACTGGCATAGTTCGCTAAACGCTGTGGGTCAATCCCATGAGAACGCTCTCCCATGAGTGCCTCTCCGCTGAGTTTTAAAAGTATACGTTTGTATTGCATGGATTGTATTTGTGCAAATATAACCAAAAACAACCTTGCATTACGACCAAAAAAACCTCGAAAGTTCGAGGTTTTACTTTTCTTCAGTTGGCAAAGTTTTACACCAAAGCTAAACGCTTAAAACCAGTCACGCTTAGATTAGCATCAACCGACTTCACATAATCGGTCACGCTTTGCTTTGAATCCTTGATATAGGCCTGATTAACCAAGGTATTATCTTTAAAAAATCGCTTGAGCTTACCTTTGGCAATATTGTCGAGCATCGCTTCTGGCTTTCCTTCCTGACGCAGTTGGTCCTTTGCAATCTCGATCTCTTTCTCAACTATTGCTGCGTCAACACCATCTTCATCTAAGGCAATGGGGTTCATCGCAGCGACTTGCATCGCCACATTTTTAGCAGCTTCTGCTGCACCACCAACTCCAGCCGATAGGCTCGTTAGGGTTGCAATTTTGTTTCCAGCATGGATGTATGAACCAACAAAGGCTCCTTCAAGGCGTTCAAACCCTCCGATTTCAATTTTTTCTCCAATTATACCTGTCTGTTCTGTGAGTTTGTCAGCAACAGACATTCCGCTGAAGTCAGAAGCCAAAAAACTATCCAAACTATCATGACCCAAGGCCACATCTGCCAATTGGTTGGCAAGCAATACATAGCTTTCGTTTTTAGCAACAAAATCCGTTTCACAGTTTACCGATACGATGACACCAACAGTTGCCTCGTCATTAACTCTTGCAATGACAGCTCCTTCTGAAGAGTCACGATCCGCACGATTAGCAGCCACTTTCTGACCTTTTTTACGTAGAATTTCTATTGCGGAATCAAAGTCACCCTCGGCTTCGACTAAGGCTTTTTTACAATCCATTATTCCTGCTCCTGTTGCTTTTCGGAGCTTGTTTACATCAGCTGCACTTATTTTTGACATTCTCAGGGGTTTAGGCGGACAAAGCCGCAATTAATTCTGCTTTTTTCATTTTACTGTAACCAGTCATACCAGCTTCTTTGGCAAGTGCCTTGAGGTCAGTGACTGTTTTACCACTCAAATCTTCTGCAGGTGTTTCCTCTGTCTTTTTCTCTTCGGCGGCAGGAGCTTCTTCAGCAACAGCTTCATCTTTTACTTCAGCTGCTGACGCATCTGTTGTAGGGGTTTTTGTAGGTGTTTCTTCTTCTGTTTCAGCTGCTTCTGGAACCAATTCACCTTCACTTTGAGTTGCATTGGCTTCGTCACGTTCCTTTTGACGCTCACTCGTTCCCGCTGCTATGGACTGTGTAATAAGTCCTAAAATTTTATCAATTGATTTCGATGCATCGTCGTTTGCAGGAATTGCAAAGTCAACATCACGAGGGTCAGCGTTGGTATCAACCATCGCAAAAATGGGGATGTTGAGTTTTTGTGCCTCGCGAACAGCAATGTGCTCACGGCGAACATCGACAACAAAAAGCGCACCTGGTAAACGTGTCATTTCCGAAATCGAACCGAGGTTCTTTTCGAGCTTGGAACGCATACGATCGACTTGTAGTCTTTCTTTTTTGGAGAGGGTGTTAAAGGTGCCATCTGTTTTCATACGATCAATCGCAGCCATTTTTTTAACAGCCTTTCGGATCGTTACAAAATTGGTCAGCATCCCTCCTGGCCAGCGCTCAGTGATGTAAGGCATATTCACTTCGCTTGCCTTTGCAGATACGATGTCCTTTGCTTGTTTTTTTGTCGCCACAAATAAGATCTTACGACCAGAAGAAGCAATTTTGTGCAGTGCTTGCTGCGCTTCCTCGATTTTAGTAACGGTTTTATAAAGATTGATAATGTGGATGCCGTTGCGCTCCATGTGAATAAAGGGCGCCATATTGGGGTTCCACTTTCTTGTAAGGTGACCAAAGTGGACACCAGCATCTAGTAAGTCTTTGACTTTAATTTTTGACATTGTTGTTTTCGTTTACGTTCCCCGATTAGCAATGAACAAGTGGCGAAAATCGGCCTTCCTCATTTAGATGCTAAACTAATGGCAACAAATTACACTAATTAATGAACTTATTACATACCAATGCTAACAAACGGTTAACGTTTGGAGAATTGGAATTTTTTACGGGCTTTTTTCTGCCCAAACTTTTTACGTTCAACCATTCGAGGGTCTCTTGTGAGTAACCCTTCTGACTTTAATGCCGAGCGGTGCTCCTCATCAACAGTGCACAAAGCACGTGAGATGCCAAGACGAATCGCCTCAACTTGCCCAGTTGGACCACCACCTCTTACAGAAACATTGAGATTGTATTTCCCCAAAGTGTCAGTCAGTGTGAATGGTTGATTAACTTTATATTGATGTGTTGCGGTTGGAAAATAGGCGTCTAATGCTTTATGGTTGATGGTTATTTTACCCTTTCCCTCTGACATGTAAACGCGAGCAATTGCAGATTTACGACGACCAATAGTATGAATTACTTCCATAATTAATTTAGTTCGTTGATGTTTACATCGGTTGGTTTTTGACCATCATAAGGGTGTTCAGACCCAGCAATAACATATAGATTTCGGAACAATTCTGCTCCAAGCTTGTTTTTGGGAAGCATACCTTTAATAGATTTTTCAACCAATCGAGTCGAATCTTTTTCGTGAATCTCACCAGCAGTCAAACTACGTTGACCACCAGGATAGCCTGTGTGGCGGATGTAGGTTTTTTTATTCCATTTATCAGCGGTGATATTAATTTTATCGGCATTAAGCACAATAACATTGTCACCACAGTCAGCGTGTGGTGTAAAACTAGGCTTGTATTTACCACGTAACAATTTTGCAACCTTTGACGAAAAACGGCCTAAGATTTGATCAGCAGCATCAACCACAACCCACTGTTTATCAGCGTTTTTCTTATTTATTGAAACGGTTTTATAGCTTAATGAATCCACTATTTTTTATTTAATATGTTGTCAATTTCCGATTCAGTTTATTGTAAACGGATTGCAAATTTACAATTTATAGAGTAAAATGCAAACAATTATTAAAATCAATGTGCCTCGAGCCAGTTGGTTCCTATTCCCACATCGACAACCAGAGGAACTTGGAGTTTGTAGGCCTGTTCCATTTCGGTTTTAATCATGTTTGTCAATGTATTTAGCTCTGATTTTTCCGCATCAAATACCAATTCATCATGCACTTGCAACAGCATTTGGGAGTCAAAGTCTTTTAATTTTTCATGAATCCGCAACATTGCAATTTTGATAATATCCGCTGCACTTCCTTGAATGGGCGCATTAACGGCGTTGCGTTCGGCAGCACTGCGAACAATACTGTTTTGCGAATTGATGTCTCTCAAGTACCGCCGACGACCCAAAATGGTTTCGACATAGCCATTTTCTCTTGCAAAATCGACTTGCTTTCTGATGTATGATTTCAGCTGTGGGTAGGTTTCGTAATAGGCATCAATCAAAGCTTTTGATTCCTTTCGATTCAAATTCGTTTGGTTACTTAAACCAAAAGCAGACACTCCATAAACAATGCCAAAATTAACAGTTTTGGCTTGGCTTCTCTGCTCTCTGCTCACCTCTTCCAAAGCAACATTAAAGACCTTGGCTGCAGTACTAGCGTGTATATCTTCTCCTTTTTGAAAGGCTTCTTGCATTTCTTTATCGTCACTCAACGAAGCAATCACACGCAATTCTATTTGTGAATAATCAGCTGCGAGTAAAACATGTTCTTCATCTCTTGGTGTGAATGCTTTTCGAACCAATTGACCTCGGTCTGTCCTAATGGGTATGTTTTGAAGATTGGGATGATTGCTACTCAATCGCCCTGTGGCAGCCACTGCTTGATTGAATATTGTATGGACACGACCTGTTTTGGGATTAACTTGTTGGGGGAGTGCCTCAATATAGGTGTTGCTTAATTTTTTGACAGATCTCCACTCCAAAATATCAGCAACAATCGCATGGTCTTTTGCTAAATAAGACAAAACGTCTTCCGCAGTTGAATATTGACCTGTTTTGGTTTTTTTGGGCGTGTCAACCAACTTGAGTTTGTCAAATAAAATGGGTCCTAGCTGTTTTGGCGATGCTAAGTTAAAGCGTTCGCCAGCTTGCCCATAAATTCGCTTTTCAAGTGTAGCTGTTTCTTTTTGAAACTGTACTGTCAATTCGTTTAAATAATCGACGTCTATATGTATCCCAGCGCTTTCCATGTCAGCCAATACATTGACCAAAGGCAATTCAATCTTGTTGAACAAATCAATTAACTCTTTTGATACCATCTCAGCGACAAAATGATTTTTGAGTTGGTGGGTCACATCTGCATCTTCAACAGCATATTCAGTTTGTTTGTCAAGTGGTACATTTCGCATTGATCCTTGGTTTGGGCCTTTTTTACCAATCAGTTCTGTTATAGGTTGTGGTTGATAACCCAAATAGTTTTCTGCCAAAACATCCATATTATGGCGCATGTCGGGATTGATGAGATAATGTGCAATCATGGTATCAAACAGAGGTGCTTGAACATTCATACTATATTGCTGTAGCACCTTGATGTCATATTTGAGGTTGTGCCCTACTTTCTCGATTTCGGGGCTTTGGAAGAAAGGTGCAAAATAGGTAAGTTTTGTTTTACAGGCAGTGCGATCTTCAGGGAAAGGCAGGTAATAACCAGTTCCTTTTTTCCAACTAAAGGCGATACCAACCAGCTCGGCAGTGAGTTCGTCTAGGCCTGTGGTCTCTGTATCAAAGCAGACCGATTTTTGTTGAAGCAACCACTCCAATAACATTTCTTCCTCTTGGGGTGTTTGTATGGTTTGATAGAGGTGTTCGGTTGTTGAAAGAGTTTTGAGGCGCGAATCTGATACAATTTCTCCTGTTCCTGGCTGATTGAACAAATCAAAGGCGGGAGGAGCGATTTTTATGGATTTGTTGGCAGGGCTTTCAGTTTCTTCTGCTCCAGGAAAAAGTTTTTGAAGCCGATTGCCAAGTTGACGAAACTCCAAATCCTGAAAAATCTCCAAAACTTTTTCTTTATTCGGGTGGTCAAGTATAAATTTTTTTTCATCAAAACTAACAGGTACGTCCAAGAGAATACGAGCGAGATTTTTGGAAAGGATCCCGAGGTCTTTATTTTCTACAATTTTTTCTTTGAGTTTTCCTTTGATTTCGTGTGTATTGGCGAGTAGATTTTCCATCGATCCATATTGTGCTAAAAACTTTCGAGCAGTTTTATCACCCACACCTGGCAACCCCGGGATATTATCAACCGAGTCACCCATCATCCCCAAGTAGTCAATGACTTGGTCTGGGCGTTCGATATCAAACTTTTCTTGCACTTCTTTCACTCCCCAAATTTCAATGCCATTTCCTTTGCGCGATGGACGATACATAAAGATGTTAGGGGAGACAAGTTGTGCAAAGTCTTTGTCAGGAGTCATCATGTATACACTAAAGCCTTCGTTTTCAGCTTGTTTGGCGAGCGTTCCAATAATGTCATCGGCTTCGTATCCTTCTTTTTCTATGATAGGAATATACATGGCTTCAAGCAGCGCTTGGATATAAGGTACAGCAATGCGAATCGCCTCAGGTGTTTCAGCACGATTGGCCTTGTATTCTGTGTACATTTCCGATCGATCAACAGATCCACCTTTGTCAAAAGCAACAGCCAAATAGTTTGGCCTTTCTCTGTTGATCAGATCAAATAAAGAGTTTGTAAACCCCATAATGGCACTGGTATCCATGCCTTTGGAGTTTATTCTTGGGTTTTTGATAAATGCGTAGTAACCTCTAAAAATCAGGGCGTAGGCGTCAAGGAGGAAGAGCTTTTTTTCGTTTGCCATTGTTGAAATCAAAAGTATGAATTATTCTTATGATTTGACAGCTTGTTTGTTAAGATTAAAATTAGAATTTTGCACTTTTGGAGCATATTTTGACACAAAATATTATTTTAGCATCTAATGACAATCTAATAACGGCTCTGATTATGTCAAAATTTGGAGACATTATTGATGCTAAAATTCCTATCCTTCTCAATTTTTATTCTGATTTGGATGAAACCTCTGTGGAAATGCACGCCGTTCTTCGGGATGTTGCAGCTGCGATGGGGGATAATGGTAAAGTCATTAAGATTGATATCGAAAAAAATCCCAAACTTTCAGAAGCGCTGCGTGTGCGTGGCTTACCAACTCTGATGATTTATAAAGGAGGTGAAATGGTTTGGCGGCAGAGTGGTGATCAAGACGCAAACACCATTATTTCACTGATGAAAGATTTTGTTTAGTTTAAGTTAGAAAACGGCGCAATGGTTTTATTGTAAGTTTCCTCAAACGCTTTCGAAAAAACTAGGTCATTTTCATTTCGTTTCACAGTCGATACCAAGCTCTTGTAGGACTGAATTTCAATACCAATCTCCATTTGAAAATAAGACAGTTGATCATCCTCTAGTTTCAAGAATCGTTTAAGTAAGTCGATGTATTGCTGTGTAATTTCTGTGCTCAACTCACGAGCAAATTCAACTTGATCGGAATCATAAAGAGCAGCCACAAAGGGGGTGAGCTCTGTGTAAAAATCATATTTCCCATAGATATAGCTAAAGGGCATTATCGACTCAAAAAATGAACCGTACAAAGCTGTTATGCTTTTGTGATCTTTGGCTTTGATGATTTCAGTGAGTAGAGATTTATATCGTTCCACATTTGCGACTATGTCTTCCATCAACATCAGCTGCTCATCGCGATTCCACTGCGCATAGTAGCGCATGTATTCTTCGTAGCCACTGGCGATTGTTGTTACAATTTTTTGGGCTTTATCAAGTGCTCCAGCACGATAGTATGCTGCTGCAATTGGAATGACTAGGCTGTAATAACCAAAGGTTTCTATCGGCATTTTTTCCATCGCCAAATCGAGGACTGTTATGGCTTTTTCTTTTTGCCCTTTCTCGATGAGGGTCTCTGCTAATCGGGTGATGTTCGATCGGAATGAAATGCTGTTTTTTCTTGTTTCTGGGTCGTGATAAATGGCTGGACTATCTGAGTTGCCCCAGTCCCACTTCATGACGATGTCATACATGATATCAGTGTCAATCCGACCCATTTGGTAAGGATTGTTTGGGTCGATTGGGGTTTTGATGGGGACAAGTTTATAAACCAATCCATCGAGTTGAAGGTAGTCTTTCATCCAGAAATACTCACTGTCGTCATAGCTACCACCTGTAAAATAAATTGGTCGTTCCCAATCGTTATTGTGCAGGATATCGAGCATCATCAATCGGTTTTTGTAGAGTCCTGAGGTTGGGAGATCAATGTCGATATAGTCCACTATCAAAGCAGCATCTTCGGGCTTTACCACACCACTTTTCAATACATTTTTCTTATTGACAGGCACCCGAATTTTGTTGGTCGGATAATAAATCATCTGTTGGGTTGATTTGGGGATGTTGGTGGTTGAAACCTCGTATTGTTCAAGTAAAAACTTATAGCGTGTACGCGCTTGATCGCTACTGACCCAACGCATAAAATCGTCAAGAGACCAGCGTACAGAGTCGAGCAATGCCTCATATTTGATATAATCTCTTATCCCATAGGCATACTGACTGTGCTTAAGTTGTGAGGGGATTGGAGAGCTGGTATAGGTACGTCGTTTGAGTTGATCGATATACCAGTCTGTTGCGAGTAGTTGGGTATTGATGCTACGCACATCGGTGCGGTATCCCTCAATTTCTTGTGCATACCAAATGGCAAAAGTGTCATTATCGCCAATGGTAAAAATCATTGCATCCACATCTTCTTCCACTGAGTCTAGATAGGCCTTAGCAGTCGATTGTGCAGTATATCGACCCGAGCGATCGTGATCGTCCCAATTTTGAGATGCTAGAAGCACAGGCACACACAGTAGACTCAATAGACCAACAATCGGAAAAGCCATTCGGGGACGTACATAAGTTTTTAGTCGTTCGAATATAGAAATAACTCCCAATCCAATAAATATGCTAAAAGCGTAGAACGAACCGACAAGTGCATAATCACGTTCTCGTGGCTCAAAAACTCTTTCATTGAGATAAACTTTCAGTGCAAGCCCTGTAAATAAAAACAGTAACAACATCACCCAAAATCGTTTGGGGTCTTTGCGATATAAAAAGGCAAATCCCAAAACACCAAACAAGAGTGGTAACATGTAGTATTTATTTTTTCCTTTGTTGTTTGCCAATTCGCTTGGCAAGTTGTCCTGTGGTCCCAACCGCCAGTTGTCTATAAATGAGAAACCACTGATCCAATTTCCATTGATGGGGTCTAATTTGCCTTGTAAATCATTTTGGCGACCCGAAAAATTCCACATAAAATAACGCCAATACATATACCCCATTTGAAAGTCAAATAGGTATTGGAGGTTGTCGAAAAAGGTTGGTTTTTCCACGTCGAGATAGGCGGCATATGTGGTTAAAAATTGGTGATAGTTATCGACATCCACTTGTCCATCGTTCCATTTTGCTATAAAAGAATTAATGGTTTCCACAAGTTTTTCTTCGCCTCTATATTCGGGTTTGACGTTAAAGTCAACTGTTCCATAATAGGTCATATAATTGACAGCATTCCCACTACTCCACATCCTAGGAAGGATTCCTTCGTGTTTACTATTGCTATTGATGCGTGCTCTTTCCCACTCATTGACGATGACGTAGCGTCCTGTTTTTAGATTTTTTTCATATTTGGGTTTATCATCAACATAAGGGGTTATTTCGTCTTGTCCAGCATACATATCGGTAAACATTGGGCCATAGAACAAATGCGTATCTGGATATTGCTCAAGGTTGTAGTAGGCCAACAAAGCACGTGCATCAGCAGGGGCATTTTCGTTGATGACTGTATTGGCATTGGCACGAATAGGCAGCATGAGCCAAGAGGAAAATCCAATCAAAATAAAAAGAACGCACAACAGCGCGGTATTGAGTTGTAACCAAGCCTTCCGTTGCGTCAACCGAAGTATATAAACAAAAAATAAAACCAAAGACAGCCCTGCTGCAATGGTGCCAGAGTGGAACGGCAAACCGATTTCATTGACAAAAAATACCTCAGCATATCCAAAATAAGCTAGGGTGCTTGGGAGTAAAAGTTTAAAGATAAAAAACAAAACAGCTACTGAACACACATTGGCAATGATAAATCCCTTGGGAGTAACAGTTTCTGCAGTTTTAAAATAGTACAGCATTCCAATGGCCGGAATGGTCAAGAGTCCCATAAAGTGAACACCAAAGGACAAGCCTACGACAAAAGCAATTAGTATCAACCAGCGATCACCACGTGGCTTGTCCATGTCGGCTTCCCAACGAAGACCCAACCAAAATAATATCGATAGGATACAAGTTGCCATGGCATATACTTCTGCCTCAACAGCGTTGTACCAAAAACTATCAGTATAGGCAAAACCGAGTGCTCCGACTAAGCCAGCAACCAAAACAAGGATTTGCGTATATACATCATCTTTTTCAAAATCCACCAAACGACGAGCAATGCCAGTAATGGTCCAAAACAAAAACAGTACGGTAAAGCTACTAGCAATCACAGACATCATATTTACTGACAAGGCAATGTATTCTGGATTGGGCGCTAGGATGGCAAATACTGCACCAACCATTTGGAAAAAAGGTGCCCCAGGCGGATGACCAACTTGCAACTTGGCAGCAGTGGCAATATATTCGCCACAATCCCAATAGCTTGCAGTAGGTTCAACAGTCAGCAAATATGAGATGAGTGAAACAGTGAAAACAAACCAACCCAATCTCAGGTTCCAGATGCGAAAATTCATTTTTGTTTTTTGGAATTACGAATGTACAACTTTCTCATTGGGTTGAGAAATCAAAACAGAAGTATTGGCGTTCTCAAACTTTGTTTTATTTTTGCGTCGAAATTGGCCTATGGTGTAACTGGCAACACGTCTGATTTTGGTTCAGAAGAGTCTAGGTTCGATCCCTAGTAGGCCAACGAAAGTTCCGTCTTCAGTCGGGATTTTTTTCTCTAAGGAAGGGGTGGTGTACTGTGTCAAGCATCAAGGCTATCAAAGCAAAACCTGATAGAAGGAGATAAGTCATCCATGACCAGTAGATGGTGAACAAAGACGAAGGAATCATTTCCTGAAGAACAATTCCTGCAGCGATGATACGAAACCACTCAAAACCGATACTCCAACTATGACGATCCATTATGCTCGTGTATCCGAAGATGGAAACGAACAAAGTGATTCCCAATAAAAGGACTTGATTGCCTTGTAAGGATCCAAATGAGTAGAGTAACAATAATAATAGTGACAAAGTGGAAACAAAATGAAATATCGCCCACAACTGTGAGAGTTGACTATGCGAGGGGGCATACTTCGTTTGTTGAGACACATCTGTAATTACTTCTTTGGGGATTAACTTTTTGACATCTGCTGGACGCCAACCTGTGGGCATGAACCACAAACGCAGTTTATCACGCCATTTTTTGGTATGCCATGCATCAATGGTCAACCCCCAAAGGTGTTGGAAATTGATCCACAAAGGATTCCATGACTGCACTGGTTTGAGTACCCCATATACAGGTGGTTCGTCGTCGAGTTCCTCCTGAAAGGAGCCAAAAATCCGATCCCAAATACAAAAAATGGCACTTAGATTTTTGTCAATATAAATGGGGTTGATGGCGTGATGTACCCTGTGTTGGGAGGGGGTTACGATGATATACTCCAACCAACCTAGTTTACCAATGTGTTGGGTATGATACCAAAACTGACCAAATAGGTGTAGAGGTGCCAAGACAGCAATGACTTCTTGTGGGATGCCCAAGACAGCTGCAGGGATTAAAAACAAGGCGCCATAACCAAGAATATTTGAAACACTTTGGCGCAATGCACATGCCATGTTAAACTCCTCACTACTGTGATGAATGATGTGTTGATTCCAGAAAAAATTGATTTTGTGATTGAGCCGATGCGACCAATAGGAAGCAAAGTCGATACAGATAAAGGCCACCACATAAAGCCAAACATCAGCCTCGATTTGGGTGATGGCAAGTTGCTGACTCAACCACGGATATGAGATTAAAATAACTACTAGTCCAAGGGTATCTTTTAAGATATTTGTCAGTCCAGAACTCAAACTCGAAATGGTGTCCATAAACACATAGGTTTGTTTGCCAGTTGCATAGCCATAAGCCATTTCAACAAGCAGTAACACCATAAAACATGGAATGGCGACCAATAAGGCATTTGCGTATGCTTCCATAAATGCGAATGTATGAATTTCAATGAGTTAGAAAAAGTATGCTCGGTAAGTGAACTGTAATTACTTTAGAAACGATTTGGGGAAGAAAGGCAAAACACCTATATTTGTGCTAACATTCTGATCAACAATTGGGAGACTCTAAAGGTCCCCCTTTTTTTTAAATGGAACTTAAAGAACATATACATCAACTTGTCGAGGAGGCATTGTCTCTCCAGCCCGATTTGTTTTTAATTGATTTGCACATTGACGATCACTCGAGAATTCAGGTCGTTTTGGACGGAGACAATGGGGTGAGCCTACAGCAGTGTATCAAAGTCAGCCGTCACATCGAGAACGAACTCGATCGTGAGGTGTATGACTTTTCGCTAGAAGTGACTTCCGTAGGCGCTACTAATCCATTACAAATGGCACGTCAATACAAAAAGAACATTGGACGAAAATTGGCAGTGCATACCATTGATAACAACAGTATAAAAGCAACACTTACAAAGGCAGATGATGAGCAAATTACTCTCGAATGGAAAGCTCGCGAACCCAAACCTTTTGGTAAGGGTAAACATACAGTGGTCAAGCATTTGCAAGTACCCTACAATCAAATAGAAGAAGCAACAGTACAAATCCAATTTAATTAATACAAAATGGAAAATCTCGCATTAATTGAATCATTCTCCGAGTTTAAAGATGACAAACTAATAGACCGTGTGACCCTTATGGCCATACTTGAAGAAGTATTTCGCAATACACTAAAACGTAAGTTTGGAACTGATGACAACTTTGACATCATTATCAATCCAGACAAGGGAGACTTGGAAATCTGGCGCAATCGAATCGTTGTGAAAGATGGAGAAGTGGAAGACGAAAATGAAGAAATTGAATTGACTGAAGCTCGGAAAATCGAGCCAGACTTTGAAGTTGGTGAGGATGTATCAGAGGAAGTAAAACTCTCAGATTTGGGCCGTCGTTCGATCCTTTCTCTTCGGCAAAACCTTATTGCTCGAATCCATGAGCATGACAACACCATCATCTATAAACAATTTATTGAACTGGTTGGTGAAATCTACACAGCCGAGGTACATCACGTTCGCAATCGTGTCGTGATTTTGATCGATGATGATGGTAACGAAATCATATTACCAAAAGACCGTCAAATCCCATCTGACTTTTTCCGTAAGGGAGATAGTGTTCGAGGTGTGATTGAAAGCGTTGAACTTAAAGGCGCAAAGCCAAGTATTGTACTTTCTCGTACCGACCCAAAATTTTTAGAGAAGCTTTTTGAACAAGAAATTCCAGAAGTATTTGACGGCCTTATAACTGTTAAAAAGGTGGTTCGTGTGCCTGGTGAAAAAGCAAAAGTTGCAGTAGATTCTTACGATGATCGTATCGATCCAGTTGGTGCCTGTGTCGGAATGAAAGGGTCTCGAATTCATGGCATTGTACGTGAGCTTGGCAATGAAAACATTGATGTCATCAACTTTACCAACAACAACCAATTGATGATTACACGTGCCTTGAGTCCAGCAAAAATTACAAACATGACAATCGATGAGGAAAAAAAGACAGTTGAAGTCTTTATGGACCCATCAGAAGTTTCTAAGGCGATTGGTCGTGGCGGATTCAACATTCGATTGGCTGGTCAACTAACTGGCTACGAAATCGATGTTTACCGTGAAGGAGCAGAAGAAGACGTCGAGTTGACTGAATTTTCTGATGAAATCGAAAGCTGGGTTATAGAGGAATTCCGTAAGGTTGGACTGGACACAGCAAAGAGTGTTTTGGAACAGGAGGTGAGTGACTTGGTCAAGCGAACCGACCTAGAAGAAGAAACAATTGTAGAAGTGCGCAACATATTAAGTGCAGAATTTTCGAGTTAACGGATTGAAATCCCTATTTTTGAGCATCAAATAAAATATGTCTGAAGTAAAAACCATACGAATCAACAAGGTTCTCCGCGAGTTAAATATATCATTGGATCGAGCGGTAGAGCAACTGGCAGCACATGGTTTTGATGTAGATGCCCGTCCTACTTCTAAGATTTCGGAGCAGGAATACCAATTATTGCTTGATGCCTTTCAAATCGACCGAACCAAGCGAGAAGCTTCAGAGGAAGTTAGTGAAGAAAAGCGCAAGGAAAAAGAGGCTATCCGGCAACGGATCGAAGAAGAAAAAGAAAACAAGGTACAAGTCTTTCAGGATCGCACTAAACTTAAAGGACTTCGAAAAGTTGGGAAAATTGATTTGGAACCAAAGTCTGAAAATAAACCAGCGCCAAAAACGGAAACTGAGCCACAGCCAGTCGATAAAAAAGTTTCAGAGGAAATAGCAGAGGAGCTCACCAAAAGCACACCTGAAAAGGGA
>CACOXF010000025.1 GCA_902631125.1 uncultured Bacteroidota bacterium | reverse complement strand
AAGAAAAACCATATCCCCCCTCATATACTAGTGATGACAGCAACACCCATACCTCGCACCTTGGCCATGACATTGTATGGTGATTTGGAGAGCTCAGTTATCGATGAATTGCCGCCGGGGCGAAAACCAATCACAACTGCTCAACGTACAGACCGAAATCGATTGGCAGTCAATCAATTTATCAAAACTAAGATTGCAAAAGGAAGACAAGTCTATATAGTTTACCCATTGATTGAAGAGTCAGCAACGATGGATTATAAGGATTTAATGGATGGGTTTGAGAGTATATCAAGAGATTTTCCAAAGCCAAACTATCAAATTAGTATCGTTCATGGTCGAATGAAATCGGAAGACAAGGCCATGGAAATGCAGCGATTTGCAAGTGGAAAGACACAAATCATGGTCGCTACAACAGTGATAGAGGTAGGTGTGAACATCCCTAACGCCAGTGTGATGATTATTGAAAGTGCCGAGCGTTTTGGGCTATCCCAGCTTCACCAATTGCGAGGGCGCATCGGACGAGGGGCTGATAAGAGCTATTGTATTTTGATGACTGGCAATAAGCTATCCAATGAAGCCAAAACACGTATCAATGCCATGATTCAATCACAGGACGGTTTTAAACTTGCTGAGATTGATTTAAAACTTCGAGGGCCAGGAGATCTGATGGGAACCCAACAAAGTGGTATTCTTCAAATGCGCATCGCAAATCTGAGTCGTGATGCACAAGTCGTTCAGCAAGTTCGCACAGTTGCGACTCAATTGCTGGCGGACGACCCTACATTGACAAAAGAATACAATAAGCCAATTGCTGACACCATTCGCATCCTCCAATCTGGAAAAGGAATATGGAAGTACATCTCATAAAAAATATCGATAGAATAAATCTTCGTCGTATCTTTACACCAATAGTGTTTGGGTATGAAAATATCATTTAACTGGCTAAAGAAATTTGTCAAAACAGACTGGAGCGTTGAACAAGTCAGTAACCTATTGACTGATTTGGGGTTAGAGGTTGAAGGTGTTGAAACTTTCGAATCCATTCCTGGAATGCTAGAAGGTGTACTTGTGGGTGATGTGCTCACATGCGAAAAACACCCCAATGCAGATAAACTCAAGATCACAACTGTCGATGTTGGGAATGATGAGCCATTGTCAATTGTCTGTGGTGCACCAAACGTCGCTAAAGGTCAAAAAGTTGCTGTTGCAACTGTGGGTTGTACCATACACCCATTGGAAGGTGATCCACTAAAGATAAAAAAGATGAAAATTCGTGATCAGGTAAGCATGGGTATGATTTGTGCTGAATACGAAATCGGTGTAGGTCTAAGTCATCATGGTATAATTGTTTTGGATGGAAAATGGAAAGTTGGCAAACCTTGTTCTGAAGTGTTTTTACCTGAAAAAGATTTTGTTTTTGAAATAGGATTAACCCCAAATCGCGCAGACGCGATGAGCCACATGGGGGTTGCACGTGATGTAAAGGCAGCTTGGACCTATCGAGGTATTCAAACTGAGCTCATCACTCCTAGTGCCAATGATTTTCAAGTTCAGCAGTCCATTAATCCCATTCGTGTTGATGTTTTTGATGTCAATGCAGCACCTAGATATTGTGGTGTTCGAATCTCTGGGGTGAGTGTTGGTCCCTCCCCTGCCAAACTCCAAAACAAACTCAAAGCAATTGGTCTTACTCCGATTAATAACATAGTTGATGCTACAAATTATGTACTTCACGAAATCGGACAACCTTTGCACGCTTTCGATGCAAATAAGATTTCCTCAAAAACAGTTCAGGTTAAAACCCTTGCCATAGGCACTACTTTCACCACACTCGATGGTGTAAAAAGAGAGCTACATCAAGAAGATTTAATGATATGTGATGGCGACAAGCCCATGTGTATTGCAGGTGTTTTTGGTGGAATTGATTATGGGATAACAGCAGCCACAAAGGAAGTGTTTTTGGAAAGTGCCTACTTCGACCCTGTACGCATACGAAAAACAGCCAAACGCCATGGTCTAAATACTGATGCATCCTTTCGATTTGAGCGTGGAATAGATATTGAATTATGTGAATATGCACTCAAACGTGCTGCTATTCTAATTATGGAAGTTGGTGGAGGTGAAATTACGAGTGAAATTTCTGATAATTATCCCAACAAAGCAAAACCACATCAACTCACGATTCAGTTTGAATATATCAATAAACTCATTGGACATGAAATACCCAGAGAAGACATAAAGTCCATTTTGACTTCCTTAGATATCAAAATCAACAGTGTTTCAGAAACTACTTTGGGTCTTTCTATTCCGACTTATCGTGTAGATGTAACACGACCTGCCGACGTCGTTGAAGAGATTCTACGTATCTATGGTTACAACAATATCGATTTTTCTGATCAACTCATCATTTCCATGCCCAAAGGTGACAAAGCAACTGACGCAATAGAACGAATTACAGGTCAACAGTTGGCAAACCTCGGATTTTTTGAAATTTATAACAACTCACTCGTCAAATTGAATGAAAGTGAAGCTGACAAGACCATCACCATTGTTAATCCCTTAAGTCAAGACCTCACAGCAATGAGAACAAACTTGTTTGAGGGCCTAGTTTCCTCTATGCAATACAATATCAACAGGAAAAATGAGAACTGTAAGTTTTTTGAGTTTGGAAACACCTATCACAAGGAAGGAGACGAAAATGTTGAAACAAAACAACTTGTCATAGGGGTCACCGGAGTGCAAAATGAAAATCACTGGCGCAGCAATGGTCTTCGCAATGACTTCTTCTTTATCAAAGGAGTTATTCAGGCAATCTGCGAGCGAGTAGGAATCGAGTGTACAGAACACGAACTGGTAAACCAAAAGCAGTTCAAAAATGGCATCACTCTGATGTCAAAAAACATTGTTTTTGGCCATTTGGGACAACTGGATATGTCAATATTTAGTGATATTTCAATCGAGAATGAAGTTTATGGGGCAGAAATCGACATAGAAGCATTTCAAAAAGTGGCATCACTCAACGCAAAGCACATTAAATCTATCTCCAAATTCCCCTCAGTACAGCGTGATTTAGCATTGCTTGTCGACAAACATGTATCATTTGCATCGTTGCGAAATGTTGCACAAGAAACTGAGAAAAAACTACTGACATCGATTAAGCTTTTTGATATTTATGAAGGAAAAGGTATTCCCAAAGGAAAAAGATCATATGGTTTAAGTTTTACTTTCAATGATTCTCGTAAAACTCTAACAGACAAGCAGATAGAAAAGTCAATTAATAAGATTTTCGAGAGGATTCAAATTGAGTTTGACGCAGAACTGAGAGCATAATATCTACTAATTATTTGGTTTTATTTTAGCTTTTTATCTAACTTTGGTCATTGCTAAAAAAGAAAAAGATGTTTTCCACTATCGATCTACACAAGGTTCTCGTGCAAGTACAAGACTTAAGTACTGTAGTAACGAGCATAAACAGTTTTAAAAAATCGAATCAGAATTATAATCAATTTGACTTTGATCAATTAGAAACAAATCGCATATTTCATCGTGATGCCATCAAAAAGATATGTATTGATTATCGTCTTCGATTCTTAGATCTCAGCTATTTCAAAGCTGACGTTCCTGTTGAAGCCATTGATGAAATACAAGCTTTAGAAAAGAGTCATAAAACAGAATTGAAACACATGAAAATTGTTGCCCCTTCAAAACTGTTTAGGCTTAAAAACGCTGACGATCCCCTTTTGTTTGTGCCAATAGGCAATGATTATTATTACCTCATCCACAAATGGGGAAATGACCTTCATCCACTGCGTCGATTGATGATGTGGCCATTCAAAAACATCGTTACAAGCATTATATCGATTCTACTGCTGAGCTTATTATTAACAGCTATGATCCCCCTAGGCCTTTTTGGTTCTCAATCAAATTCGTCTGAATTCTTATTGATCTTCTTATTTATGTTCAAATCCATCGCAGCTGTTGTGATTTACTATGCTTTTGCCGCTGGTAAAAACTTCAACCGAGCGATTTGGGATAGCAACTATTACAACTAAACCAATGGCAAGGGATTATATCGTTTTGTTTCGTGGAAGTAGTATTAAAGCTGGACGAATCCTTTTTGATTTAGAAGAAATTGGCATCATAGGTGTTTTACGAGATCAGCATACTTCGGCTGCACGATCTGGCTTTGCGATTCCTGCGACAGCAGATGAAGCGCAGGTTTTGGTTCATCGCGACGAGCACGAAAAGGCCAAGTCTATTCTTTAGCTATACATTTTTTGGCGTATTGCCTTCACTTTTTCATCTGATATATACTCGTCAAAAGTCATGTGACGATCGATGACCCCATTTGGGGTGAGCTCAACAATTCGATTCCCAACTGACTGTGCAAATGCGTGGTCATGTGTTGTGAGTAGTACTGTTCCCTTAAACTTGACCAGTGAATTGTTGATCGCAGTAATCGATTCCAAGTCGAGGTGATTGGTCGGCTCATCTAACATCACAACATTGGCACGCTGCATCATCATACGAGAGAGCATACAACGTACTTTTTCTCCACCTGAGAGAACATTTGACATTTTTAGTGCTTCTTCCCCGCTGAACAGCATTTTTCCCAAAAACCCTCTTAAAAAAACCTCCTCACGCTCCTCTTCTGTCTGTGCGTACTGACGCAACCAATCGACAAGTGAAAGGGGTTTTTCGAAAAATGAACTATTGTCCAAAGGCAAATACGATTGGGAAGTCGTGATTCCCCAATTGACTGTTCCATTGGCAGCTGGGTGATTTCCACTCACTGCCTCGTAGAATGCAGTTGATGCTCTTGCATCTTTGGAAAGTACAATTACTTTATCTCCTTTGTTAAGATTGAGATCAATTTTGTCAAACAAGATCGTATTGTCTTGATTCACGCCTAAATTATTGATGTTCAAAATCTGGTCTCCTGCTTCTCGATCTTGCTCAAATATGATTGCAGGATATCTTCTAGATGATGGTCTGATTTCTTCGATGTTGAGTTTTTCAATCATCTTTTTTCGAGAGGTGGCTTGTTTTGATTTGGCAACATTGGCACTAAATCGAGCGATAAAAGTTTCTAATTCTTTCTTTTTCTCCTCTGCTTTTTTGTTTTGCTGTGCTCGTTGCCTTGCAGCCAACTGGCTCGATTCGTACCAAAACGTATAGTTTCCACTGTAGTGATTGATTTTTCCAAAGTCAATATCAGAAATATGCGTACAAACAGAGTCTAAGAAGTGACGATCGTGCGACACAACAATCACAGTGTGGTCATAATTGGCTAAAAACTCTTCAAGCCATTGGATGGTTTCATAATCCAAATCGTTGGTTGGCTCATCCATGATCAACACATCTGGGTTGCCAAAAAGGGCTTGTGCAAGAAGAACACGCACTTTTTTCTTTCCGTCGAGGTCGCCCATGAGTGTATAGTGCAGATCTTCAGGAATTCCCAAGTTGGATAGGAGCGCAGCAGCATCGCTATCTGCATTCCAACCATTCATTTCTTCGTACTTGATTTGCAACTCACCTACTCTCTCACTGTCAGCATCTGAAAAGTCTGGTTTTGCATACAAATCATCCATTTCTTTTTTGATGGCATAAAGGGGTTTATTACCCATAATAACACTTTGTAGCACTTGCTGTTCGTCGTAAGCAAAGTGATTTTGCTCAAGAACAGACATGCGTTTTCCAGACTCTAAATGAACATGACCAGAGTTGGGGTCAAGTTGACCACTCAACATTTTTAAAAAGGTTGATTTCCCAGCACCATTAGCGCCGATGATCCCATAACAATTTCCAATGGTAAAGGTCACATTGACCTCATCAAATAGAATTCGCTTACCAAATTGTACAGACAGATTTGAAACTGTTAGCATATTGTTTTACTTAAGGCTCAAAAGTACACAAAACCCCAGCTTCAGCAATAGGGTAGAAAATTTAGTTTCCCTTTTTATGATCTTCGAGGAACTTGGCAAGGCCACTATCAGTCAGTGGGTGTTTGAGCAAGCCAACAATGGCACTCAAAGGACCTGTCATAACATCAGCACCAATTTTTGCACAGTCCAATACATGCATCGTGTGGCGAACAGAGGCTGCCAAAATTTGAGTATTAAAGTTGTAGTTGTCATAAATCAAACGAATTTCATCGATGAGATTTAAGCCATCTGACGAAATATCGTCGAGGCGACCAATAAATGGAGAGACATAGGTCGCACCTGCTTTTGCAGCCAATAAAGCTTGCCCAGCAGAGAAAACCAGTGTGCAATTTGTCTTAATTCCTTTGTCAGAGAAATAGCGAATAGCTTTGATTCCATCCTTTATCATGGGAACCTTAACTACAATTTGGGCGTGCAGTTTTGCCAAGGCTTCTCCTTCTTTGATAATGCCATCATAATCTGTTGCAATTACTTCAGCAGAAACATCGCCCGTCACAGCGTTACAAATATCGACGTAGTGTTGTAAGATGTTTTTCTCTCCTGTAATGCCTTCTTTGGCCATTAGAGACGGATTGGTTGTTACGCCATCCAAAACACCTAGTGCTTGAGCTTCATTGATTTGTTCTAGATTAGCAGTGTCAATAAAAAATTTCATATATAATTTTATTAAATATTATAGAATTTACTGAGAATATTCTCATATAATTTTGCAGGTAGATAAGATTTTAAATATACAGAGAAACGCTGTACAAATGGCCCTACAGTATAGTGGGGTTTCAATTTGTTTTTTTGAATGATTTTATAAATTGCTTTCGCCACTGTTTTGGCAGAAACACCATTGTCAACATGTGCATCCATGTCTTTTCTAGCAGCACCATAGATCGATTTGTAGGGTGAGCCTACTTTGACAGGTGTATGATAACGTCCCTCAACGATATTTGTTGCTACATCTCCTGGTGCCAGTGTGCAGGACTGCAAGTTTGTGTGTTTGAGTTCGAGGCGTAAACTCTCAGTTACCATGTGCAGTGCACTTTTTGTGGCAGAGTACATGCCTCGAAAAGGTAAACCAGCATACCCAGCTATCGAAGTAATATTGATTATTTTCCCTTTATTTCTTTCTCGCATAATTGGCAAAACAGCTTGCATAACTGCAATTGCTCCCACGAGGTTTGTTTCGAAAGCTTTCCGAATTTCTTCGACAGGCGTTTCCTCTACAGGCCCTACGATTCCTTTCCCAGCATTGTTGATCAATACATCGATTTGGCCATGTTGGGAAATCACTGTTTGTACAGCTTTTTCAATCGAGGATACATCGTTTAAATCCATCTGCACAAGAGGAAATGGATGGTTTTTATAACGATCTGGCGATCGACTGGTGCCAATTACCTTATAGCCAGAGGACTGGAGCAATGCACCTGTTGCCTTTCCAATTCCTGTTGACCCACCTGTAATAAAAACAACTTGCATTGTATATGTTAAAAAAGGGTAAGCGACCTACATCACACCGCTACAACCGCCTACCCTTGCTGCGTTCCCGCCCTGGGGGATTCGGCAGGAGCTGGTTGTGCAGAACTTACCCAATGCAAATATACCTGATTCGGATTTTTTCATTCAATATTTATTGAATAATTTCGTTATCTATTTCAAAATATGAGGATTCTCGTCTTTATTGCCCTTATTTTATTGTCTGGATGTAGCTCGGTTGCACCAGGGCACTTTTCCCTAAACACAAACAGCACCACAAACGAGTTGACTGTTGGGGATACCTTGTTTTTCGAGCTATCCAACCCAAAGCAACACGATATTCAAGAAGTTCGTTATTCTCTCAATGACAGTTTGCTTGACAGTGGTTTTAAAGTGATTAACAGGCTGGGAAATCATCGTTTGATTGCCAAATTTAATGTTGACAGCAAGCCCTTTTCAGTTGAAGAAAAATTCACAGTCTTTCCTGAGGAAGCACCTGAAATCTATACTTATAAACTGATCAACACCTACCCGCATGATAAAAATGCATACACACAGGGACTCGAATTTTATAAGGGGGAGCTTTACGAAAGTACTGGGCAATATGGTCTTTCTTCGATTCGAAAAACAGATTATAAAACTGGAGAGGTGATTCAAAAACTCTCGCTAGATGCCTCCTACTTTGGAGAAGGACTAACTTTTATCAATAACCAAGCGATTCAACTCACATGGAAGGAAAACATGGGTTTTGTGTATGATCCAACAGATTTTAAACTCCTACGTTCTTTTGATTATCACAAAAGCAAAGAAGGTTGGGGCTTGTGTAATGATTTAAAGGTGATCTACAAAACAGATGGTAGTGAGAAGCTATGGACACTTGACCCAACGACTTTTGAAGAAAATGGCTATGTAGATATCGTAACCAATAAGAAGCTCATCAACAAAGTGAACGAGTTGGAGTATGCCGATGGGTTGATTTATGCCAATACCTATCAATTCAACAAAGAGGTGGTCATTATCATCAATCCAACGAATGGTCAGGTGGTTGGGGTTGTTGATTTTTCTGGTTTAAAAGAACAAGTCACACAACACCCTCAAATCGATGTTTTTAATGGAATTGCCTATCACCCCAAACGAAATACTTTTTTTGTGACAGGAAAATATTGGGACAAACTCTTTGAGGTCGAAATTTTTAAGAAGTAGATCACGATGAATAGGTTTTTCACGTTTATCGTTATGCTTTTAGCGATTGTTTTGATCAAGTCTTGTGACTATGACCTCACCTTCTCCCCTGCGCAAACCCAAGACATCGGATTTAGCAGTGATACTGTTTATTTGGATACTGTATTTACTTCAATTGGTTCTTCGACCTATAACCTTAGAATATACAATCTATCTGATCGAAATGTTGAAATTGGTTCTATTCGACTTGGACAAGGTAGCCAATCTCAATTTCGAATCAATGTCGATGGGATTCATGGTGAGAGCTTTGAACAAGTCGAGCTTCTTGCCAAAGACAGTATCTATGTGTTTATCGAAACCACTGTTGATATTAAAGAATACACCCCCAACGCCACCGAATTTCTTTACAACGATCAATTGCTTGTTGATAATCAAGCTGTGGAGCTCATTACTTTGGTGAAGGACGCTATATTTCTATATCCTGAGCGAGACAAAGATGGGATAAAAGAGATTTTGCCCTTGGGCATAGATGATGAGGGAAATGTAGTTGGTATCGAAGGATTTTATTTGGATGATGATGAACTGGTGTTTACCAATGAGAAGCCCTATGTGATTTATGGCTATGCAGGTATACCCCCTGAAAAAACAGCAGTATTTGAGGCAGGTGCTCGAATTCATTTTCATGACAACTCGGGCTTGATTGCTGCCCAATCGAGCAGTGTGCACGTATTGGGCAACCCCAGTGTTGATGAAGAACAACTTGAGGGAGAGGTGATTTTTGCGGGAGATCGTCTTGAGCCATTTTTTGAAGATATCCCTGGTCAGTGGGGTACCATATGGCTCACAGCTGGCAGCACCAATCATATATTTCGTCATGCTACAATCAAAAATGCCTCTGTTGGTATTTTGATGGACTACAATGATGAAACAGAAAATCCAACACTATTATTAGAGCAAACCCAAATTCACAACAGCAGCACTGTTGGACTTTGGGCAAAAACAGCTCATGTCAAGGCGGTTAACTCTATTTTTGGAAATGCAGGCAATGCTTCTTTTTATGGAAATATAGGTGGCTCTTATGAATTTACGCACTGCACTTTTTCCAACTACTGGAATCGTAGTTTTCGTTCCACCCCTGCTGTCATCCTCAATGATTATGTACCAATTTCTCAAACAGAAGATTTCATCGTGCCTCTCGAAAAAGCAGTATTTGCCAACTGCATTATCGATGGGAATCAATCTGTAGAGTTTGGCGTTGAGCAAAAGGGAGAACAAGAGCTGTCATTTACATTGGATCATACGGCCTTGCGTTTCGATCCAAGTGATGATAGTATTTTTGAAAATCCCTACTATGATTTTAACGCATTAGAATACTATCCAAAATTGATTGTCAACAAAAACGCGAGTTTTCACAACCCCACACAAAATGACTTTCGCATCACACAAGAAAGCGAATTCTTAGGTTTGGGCAATAAGGACTATGCTGCTGATATACCTTTAGATTTAAAGGGGGCTGACAGAACAACATCACCTGATTTGGGTGCTTTGCAGCACGTAATTTTTGAAGAGGAAGATTGATTAAGCCACGAACAAAGGACGATGGGACATGAGTTCATGTACCTCTTTGCTGATGCTTTGTAATACATCTTCATCCAAATGATTTTTGATTGT
Source organism: uncultured Bacteroidota bacterium (assembly GCA_902631125.1). GTDB lineage: Bacteria > Bacteroidota > Bacteroidia > Flavobacteriales > Flavobacteriaceae > UBA724. The sequence goes on along the minus strand of CACOXF010000025.1, from coordinate 6,819 downwards.
TCGATCAATGAGATCAACCACCTTTTCCATATCGTCTTCAACTAAACCACGAGTGGTAATCGCAGCTGTTCCAAAACGAATACCTGATGTTACAAAAGGTGATTTGTCATCGAAAGGTACCATATTCTTGTTGGCTGTTATTTCGGCTTTGACCAATGCATGTTCAGCATCTTTACCTGAAATATCTTTGTTGCGCAAGTCAACAAGCATCATATGATTGTCCGTACCACCCGAAATGATGTTGTAATCACGCGCAACGAGTGCCGTTGCCATGGCTTGTGCATTGTTGCGCACCCGAACAATATAATGCATAAACTCATCGGTAAGGGCTTCTCCAAAAGCAACTGCTTTGGCGGCAACGACATGCTCAAGAGGTCCACCTTGATTTCCAGGAAATACACCCCCATCAACCAAAGATGACATCATGCGTTTTTTACCACTTTTCAACGTGATTCCAAAAGGGTTTTCAAAATCTTTACCCATTAAAATCAAACCACCTCTTGGTCCTCGAAGGGTTTTGTGGGTAGTCGTTGTAACCACGTGACAATGTGGAATGGGGTCATTGAGTAAACCCTTGGCTATCAATCCAGAGGGGTGAGAAATATCAGCAAGTAAAAAAGCACCAACACTATCGGCGATTTCTCGAAAACGCTTAAAGTCGATATCACGGGAGTAAGCGGACGCCCCTGCAATAATCATTTGCGGCTTTTCTCTCTCTGCGATCTCCTGTATGGTATCATAGTTTAGAAGTCCGGTTTCTTTGTCAACTCCATAAAACACCGCATTATAAATACGGCCAGAAAAGTTGACAGGCGATCCATGCGTTAGGTGTCCACCATGGGCAAGGTCAAAGCCCATTATTTTATCTCCCGGCTTGATAAAGGCATGATATACCGAAGTGTTTGCCTGTGAGCCAGAATGCGGTTGGACGTTTGCATAATCAGCCCCAAAAAGAGTTTTTACACGTTCTATGGCCAAATTTTCGACCTCATCGACAACCTCGCAACCGCCATAGTAGCGTTTGCCAGGATAGCCCTCTGCATATTTGTTGGTCAGTACCGAACCGGTGGCTTCCATAACCTGTGGACTGGTAAAATTTTCAGAGGCGATAAGCTCCAGACCATCGATTTGACGTTGGTGTTCGGCTTCAATAAGTTCGAATAATTGGTGATCTCTTGCGTTTTCCATAATCATAACAAAGGGCAAAAATAAAGCAAACCACAAACAATTCCACATCCTCCCTTTTTATTTTGAGAGGAAGTTATAAACCGGTTGATTAACAATATTTTTTGAATCATTTGATGCCATTTTGTCCCTGAAAATAAAAAAATATACGACAAATTGTCGCTTATTCACTAGGGTATTATTCTTGACAGTTTAAAAAAAATACAGCATGAATCTAAACGCATATACTCTGAAATCACAAGAATTGGTGCAAGCTGTCCAGCAGTTGGCACAAGGTGCTTCCCATGCGCAGATCGACAATGATCATTTTTTATCAGAATTGCTTGAAGTGGATAGTTTACAATTTGTGTATGATCAGTGTCAGCTCAATCTTCCATTGATGCGGCAACTGGCTGAAAAAAACCTAGAGTCCAAAGCTAAAGTTGAGGGTGGTCAACTGGTACTTTCAGCAGAAAGCAGTCGTTTGCTCACCGCTGCGCAAAACATTGCCAAAGAGATGAAGGATGAGTTTGTAGCCGTTGAGCATATTTTACAAGCCCTTACCACTGGTAAGTCAAACGCCGCACAACTACTCAAAGACCAAGGGCTTACCACCAAGCAAGTACGCGATGCAATTGCCAAACTACGCCAAGGGAAACGCGTGACCTCTGTATCTGCCGAAAACAGTTACCAATCCTTGTCCAAATATGCCAGGAACCTAAATCAAATGGCACAGGAAGGAAAGCTCGACCCTGTCATTGGACGTGATGATGAGATTAGGCGTATTCTTCAAATTCTCACAAGACGCACAAAAAACAATCCAGTATTGGTTGGTGAACCAGGAACTGGAAAAACCGCTATTGCCGAGGGTTTGGCGCATCGGATTATTGCAGGTGATGTGCCAGACAATCTCAAAGACAGGCAAATTTTTGCACTCGATATGGGCGCATTGGTCGCTGGTGCCAAATTTAAGGGTGAGTTTGAAGAGCGACTCAAAAGTGTGGTTAAAGAGGTGGTGCAAAGCGCCGGTAATATCGTATTGTTTATCGACGAAATCCATACGCTTGTCGGCGCAGGTGGTGGTGAAGGTGCCATGGACGCTGCCAATATCCTTAAGCCTGCACTAGCTAGAGGCGAGCTGCGTACTGTTGGAGCCACAACCCTAGACGAGTATCAAAAGCACATCGAAAAAGACAAAGCACTCGAAAGACGTTTTCAAAGAGTCATGGTTGAGGAGCCAGATACCGAGAGTGCGATTTCAATTCTTCGAGGAGTCAAAGAAAAATATGAACAGCACCACAAAGTACTTATCAAGGACGAGGCGGTGATTGCGGCGGTAAAACTCTCCGAGCGTTATATTACTAACCGATTTCTCCCCGATAAGGCTATAGACCTAATGGACGAGGCATCTGCCAAACTGCGTATGGAAATCAATTCCAAGCCAGAAGATCTCGATGCAATGGATCGTAAAATCATGCAGCTCGAAATCGAAATTGAAGCGATTAAACGAGAAAAAGATGCGCAAAAACTCAAGAATCTAAACAGCGATTTGGCCAACCTAAAAGAAGATCGATCTGTGATTTATGGACAATGGAGCGCAGAACGCGGCCTGATTGAGCGTATTCAACAACACAAGACCGAGATTGAGAACTTACGACTGGCAGCCAACCGTGCCGAACGTGAGGGCGATTATGGGAAAGTCGCTGAGTTGCGCTACGGAACGATTAAAAATGAGCAAGAGCAACTAAAAACGGCACAATCAAAACTCGCCAACAGTCAAAGCACTATGGTAAAGGAAGAAGTGACTCAGGAAGACATTGCTGACGTTGTGGCCAAATGGACTGGGATCCCTGTTGCGAAAATGATTCAAAGCCAGCGAGAAAGACTACTCCATTTAGAAACAGAGCTAAAAAAACGAGTCGTTGGTCAAGACCTTGCAATTGAGGCGGTTAGCGATGCAGTACGTCGAAGTCGTTCAGGCCTTAAAGACCCAAATAAGCCCGTCGGAAGTTTTTTTTTCTTAGGAACTACTGGTGTTGGAAAAACCGAATTGGCAAAGGCCTTGGCCGAACTTATGTTTGACGATGAGCAAGCCATGACTCGAATTGATATGAGTGAATATCAAGAACGGCATGCGGTGAGTCGTTTAGTGGGTGCACCTCCAGGTTATGTTGGTTATGAAGAAGGTGGACAGCTCACAGAGGCCGTTCGAAGGCGACCCTATGCGGTCATCTTGCTCGATGAGATTGAAAAAGCACATCCTGATGCGTTTAATATCTTACTACAAGTACTCGATGAAGGTCGTTTAACAGACAACAAAGGTCGAGTTGCAGATTTTAAAAATGCCATCATCATTATGACAAGTAACCTTGGTAGCGAAATGATTGAAAACAGCTTTCAACAAGAGGAGAATTTGGATATCGCAATGGAAAATGCACAAAACGAAGTATTGGCTTTAATGCGTCAAAGTATCCGACCAGAGTTTATCAATCGGATTGATGATATCATTGTATTTAATCCGCTAAGCAAAGCAGATATTCAAGATATTGTCAGCCTGCAAATCAAATCCTTGGCTAGGCGATTATCCGATCAAAACCTAACCATTGATGCAACAGATGAAGCAGTTATTCTATTGGCCAAAAAGGGCTTTGATCCTCAATATGGTGCTCGACCTATCAAACGTGTTATACAAACGCTAGTTTTAAATGAGTTGGCAAAAAAGCTGCTCGAAAATGAAGTCGATAAACATGAAGTCATCCTATTGGATGCATTTGATGATGAATTGGTGTTTCGAAATAGCTAAATTTTAGTTCCTACCTTTGCCCCATGCAAAAACAAGTCAATATCAAAAACAAACGAGCTCGTTTTGAATATGAGCTGATCGACCAGTACACCGCTGGGATCGTATTGACAGGGACGGAAATCAAATCTATTCGTTCCTCTAAGGCGTCTATCGCTGAAAGTTTTTGTGAGTTCAATGATCATCGGGAGTTGTTTGTAATCAATATGTCGATTGAGACCTACAGCAATGGGGGGTATGTCAATCATCGTGTCCGTGCCGACAGAAAGCTGTTACTTCAAAAAAAAGAACTTCGTAAACTTCATAAAGAAGTTAAGAATGTTGGATTGACCATTGTGCCTCTAAATCTGTTTATCAATGAAAAAGGATATGCAAAATTGCGAATTGCTCTTGCACGAGGAAAAAAGATTCATGACAAAAGAGAAACTATCAAAGACAGGGACAACAAAAGGCAGCTCGATCGTGTGAAAAAGAGCTATTCCAATCGTTAATCAGTTCTTGTTCGACAACATGGGAACAAATCGAAAACTCCCGTGTTTTTGCTTTTCAAATTCTTTAGCAGAGGTTCGCACAATCAAAGTCATTTCTTGCGTTTCAATCCCAACAGGGATTACCATGCGACCACCAATCGCGAGTTGATCTAAAAGTGCATTGGGAATTTCAACAGCACCTGCTGTGACCAAAATTCGATCGAAAGCAGCAAACGCAGGAAGACCCTTGTAACCATCGCCAAACACAAGTTTTTTTGTGTTATAGCCCAACTTTGACAACTGACGCATGCTATATCGATACAACTGGTGTTGCCTTTCAATTGAATATACATCCACGCCCATCAAGCTTAAAACAGCTGTTTGATAGCCTGATCCTGTACCGATCTCGAGTACCTTCTGCCCGTGCTCTGCTTGTAGGAGCTGGGTTTGAAACGCAACTGTAAAGGGCTGAGAAATTGTTTGTTCTGCAGCGATTGGAAATGCTTTGTCTTGGTAGGCATGCGACTCAAAACTGCTATCCAGAAACAAATGGCGAGGGATAGTGCCAATGGCATACAAAACATCCTCGTTGGTAATTCCTTTAACGCGAAGCTGTTCTACCAAATGCTTGCGCATTCCTTGATGCTTAGTAGTATCAATCACGTCATAAAACTACAAAGACTTTGGCTATTTTCTAAGCAATAATTTACCGATAAAGCCTACATTTGTCTCTATGGATAAAAAACTTAAGATTGGGGTTCTTGGTGCTGGTTACTTGGGAAAAATACACTTGCGCTTATTGAAGGAATCCAAACACTTTGATTTGGTTGGTTTTTATGACGCACAAGCTCAAATTGCAGCAAAAATATCTAGAGAATTTGGATATCAATCATTTTCGGACATAAATCAATTGCTTAAGGCTGTTGATGTAGTTGATATTGTAACCCCAACACACACGCATTTTGAGTTGGCAAAAAAAGCACTCCAAAATGGATTACATGTGTTTTTGGAAAAACCAATCACTACAACTGTTGAACAGGCGAATGAATTGGTTTCTCTAGCAAAATCCAAAGGACTATTGGGGATGGTTGGTCAAGTCGAAAGGTTCAATCCAGCGTTTATAGCAGCACACTCGTATATCAATGAACCCAAGTTTATCGAATCACATCGATTGGCTGAGTTCAACCCAAGAGGGACTGATGTTTCTGTTATTTTGGATTTGATGATTCATGACATTGATGCTATTTTGAGTGTGGTAAAATCCAAGGTGGTCAATGTTCATGCCAATGGCGTATCTGTCATCAGTCAAACACCTGACATTGCAAATGCAAGATTGCAGTTTGAAAATGGCTGTGTTGCAAATTTGACAGCGAGTAGAATATCCTTAAAAACAATGCGTAAGTCTCGATTTTTTCAAAAAGATGCTTATGTGTCTGTTGACTATTTTGATAAGAAAGTTGAAATTGTTAGCATGAAAGACGCACCAAAAACACCTGAAGATTTTGCAATGATTTTAAAGAATGCGGAAGGAGATGAAAAGCAGATTTTCTTTGACAACCCTGAAGTTCAAGAAAGCAATGCAATTTTATCCGAATTGGAGAGTTTTGCTGATGCCATACAAAAAAATAAAGAGCCTCTTGTTTCTTTACAGGCAGGAACCTCAGCACTTGAGGTTGCATACCAAATCATAAACTGTTATAGCAATGTATCTAGCCCCATTTAAAGCCATTCGATCTGAGGCACAACAATTTCAATAATGGGTTAATCGCTAAATTGATGGTTACTTTGAATGTCTAATTTGAGAAATTGATTTTATTTCCATTATACGCCCTGTTGTTGCTAAGTCAAAAGAAATAAGGACTATATTAAAATCATGTCAAAAATAAACTCTTTGTTAGGTATGCTTATCTTTGATTTTTTATCACAATGATCAAAGACAATCTTTCTGCTATCCTTTCATCGATACCTTCGGAAGTGACCCTTGTGGCTGTATCCAAAACGAAAGCTGTTGATCGGATTAAAGAAGCATATGAAAGTGGTCAGCTAGATTTTGGAGAAAACAAAGTCCAAGAGATGGTTGAGAAAGCAGCATTATTGCCCAAAAACATACGTTGGCACATGATTGGCCACCTGCAACGCAATAAAGTGAAGTACATCGCGCCATTTGTTTCCTTAATACAGAGTGTTGATAGTTCAAGATTATTGAATGAGATTGAAAAGCAAGGAAAGAAAAACGAAAGAGTAATTGATTGTTTATTGCAAGTCCGAATTGCACAGGAAGAAACAAAGTTCGGGCTTACTTACAAGGATTGCGATTCCCTTCTACAAAAATTTGATTGCACCAATGTTCGAATTCGTGGTTTGATGGGTATGGCAAGTTTTACA
>CACOXF010000024.1 GCA_902631125.1 uncultured Bacteroidota bacterium | reverse complement strand
CAACGGAACATTTATTAAATTTAGGTAGGCGTAAGATTGGATTTATAACTTTAGAGCCAGGCTTAGAAGCGATGAGGCAGCGATTGCTGGGTTATGAAGAGACATTAAAACAATTTAATATAAAACCGAAAAATGCTTTTGTAAAGGAGTTAAGTAATGTAGATTATCAGATTCAAATTAAAGAAGCACTTGAGGACCTGGTTAGATTTCCTAATTGCGTGGACTCAATAATATTTTCTACGCATTATTTAACTTCTTTAGGATTAAGGGAGCTTCGAAGGTTAAACATAAAGGTACCACATGAGGTGGCTATTGTTAGTTTTGATGAACGAGGTGCTTTCGATTTGGTTGACCCCCCTATTACATCGATTAAGCAACCAGGCTCGGAAATTGGTGAACTTTCTGTAGATATTCTCATGGATGAAATTCAAGGTAATAAAAGTGTAGTAGATAAAACAAGAATGTTAGAACCTTTTCTTATTGTTAGAAAATCATGTGGAGCATTGTAGTTTAAATATTTAAATCAAAACTAAACCGATTTAGTATAAAAATAACTTAAAAAATAATCAAAAATGAATAGTATTTACGTTATCCTTTTTTCACTTGTGGCCAATTTTTTGTTTTCTCAAAACGAAAACAGTGATACTGCAATCTTAATTGAGTACAAGAGAGCAAATTTCGGCGAAAATTGGTGGGAAAAATCAGGGCCATATGATTATAAGTTAGTAGAGGATAATGTATTGGCAAAGGCCTATTTAAACATTAAACCGAGTTCTATTTTTAATCAAATAGAGCTTGAAAGTGGTTATAAATCAGAAATTAATATTAAAAAAGATTCAGCGTGGGTATGGTTACCAGTTATTGGACCTTCTGAAATGATAAAATTCAAGTCTTCTAAGAACAAATCAAAGGTACACGAACAACTTTTTACTCCACTAGTAACTTCAGACTGGGATTATTTTAAAGAAGGTACTTTTCATATTATTTCGTCATCTCATCAGGATATTGCATGGATGGACACACCAGAACATTGTAGAGCAGAAAGAATAAACGATATAATGATTCCTGCTTTAGATTTAATGAAGACAGATAGTGCCTATCATTTTGGTATGGAGCAGGCACTAAATTTAAAAGAACTTATTGAAGAGCACCCGGAAAGAAAAGACGAGGTTATAACACGCTACAAAGAAGGGCGGTTTACTTGGGGAGCAACATACAATCAACCATACGATGGAATGCATATGGGAGAACAACTTATTAGAGAGGTGTATTTTGGAAAGAAATGGATTAAAGATAACTTTGAAGGCGCTGATGCTAATACGGCATTTAACACAGATGTTCCAGGCATAGCTTTGCAGTTTCCTCAAATTTTGGCTAAATCAGGAGTTGAAAACCTTTTTTTGTCTAGACTAAAAGAAGGTTTTTATGATTGGAGCTCTCCTGATGGCTCTTCTGTTTTAGCGTATTCTCCTGGAAATTATGGGTGGGCAGTAATATTTTATAGGTTTTTCGAGGAAGATGCTATTGAAGCCATGCGAAAAATCCAGAATAGAGTAAAAATATGGAGTGATTATTATAAAGAAAGAAATTTGCCTGCTCATTTTGCTATTGTAATAAGTAACGATGCCTCTGGGCCAAATAATTACGGAAAAGTTGTAGATGAATGGAATAAAATAGTCAATCACACAGGTATAAAAATGCCGACAATAAAACATTCAACAGTTACAAGTTTTTTGGCTGAGGTTAATAAACCTGGTGTTATGTTCGATGAATTTAATGGAGATAGACCAAATATATGGTCCTATATTCATGGACCAGGGCATCATAAAGCAGTTACGGCTTCAAGAAAAGCTGGTAGAATGTTACCATCAGCAGAAATTTTTAGCACAATAGAAGCCTTAATTAATAACTCGTTTGTTAATTATCCTGCAAAAGAACTATCTACAGCATTTGAAGAATCTATTTATCCAGATCATGGATGGGGAGGTAAGAATGGGCATATCACTGATAGTATTTTTAGATCTAAACTTGAATTTGCTGCAAAAGAATCTGAAAGAATAATAGATAAGAAATTGAATTCAATTTCTAATAAAGTAAAAACATTTGGTTCCAATGCTATCATTGTTTTCAACGATTTGTCTTGGAAAAGAGACAATATAGCTTCAGTTAAAATTGATAATCCGGATCGCTTTTATGTTGTGAATAAAGAAGGAATCGTTGTTCCTTCTCAAGTTATTAATGAAAAAGATAAGAAAACACTGCAATTTGTAGCGGAAAATATACCTTCTTTGGGTTATAGTACATTTTATTTAGTTGAAGGTAGAAAGGATTTTAAAGTTAACAAAAATATAACACCTAATTCCTTAACAAATGATTATTATAAAATGGAATTAGGGAACGGGGGAATAACGTCTTTGTTTGATTATACTTTAAACAAAGAAGTCATTCGAACTACAAAGTTTTCTGGAGGGGATGTACTTACTTTAGAATATACAGGAACTGGAGCTGGTGAATTTAATCAAATGACCAAACCCCAAATGAGAGGTGTTTTTGATCCTAATGGAAATTCTCGTAATGAAGGTTATGATATAACCAGTTCACACATTTCGCAATGGAGAATCACTAATGATGGAAATATTTTTACTGAATATGAAAATAAAACTCAATTTAAACACACTCAGATTATTCAAAAAATTAAAGTGTTTCATCATGAAAAAAAGATTGATTTTCTTATTGATCTGATAAACTGGGATGGAACACATAATCGGGAATTTCGTTTTGCTCTTCCAGTAAATATGGATAATGCAAAAATCAAATATGAGGTTCCTTTAGCTATAGCAGAGGTAGGTAAAACTGAAATGAAAGAAGCACCTAAAGGGTGGTCTTGGGGAGGTACATACGATAGTAAACCCGTAACAATTCATCCTAGAGAAGTTTTAAATTATATATCCTCAGAAACTCAGGAGTTTGCTCTAACTCTAGCTATTGATGTTGCCGTGGCAGATTGGATTGACCCTACGCGAGAAGCTGTAGATTATCCAGTGTTACAAGGACTATTATTGGCTTCACATAAAAGTTGTCATGGTGAAGGAAATTGGTACCATCAAACAGGGGATCATCATTTTAAATTTTCTATGAAATCACATAAGCCTAACGACAAAACCTCCTATCAATTTGGAACATCATCTAATCATCCTTTTAGGACGGTTTTAATGCAACGTGCTAATAAAAAGGGGCAACTTCCCTTGGAGATGAGTTTTTTTAATACATCTGACGACATGGTACGTATTAGCACCATAAAAAAGAGTGAGGATGATGATCATGTTATTATGAGATTGGTAGAAATGGAAGGAATAAATAAGCAAACCTCTGTAAACTTATCAAAATCATTCTCTGAATTAATAAAAACAAACCTAATAGAAGAGGAAGAGGAAAATATGAACCAATCAGGAGAAAACATTAGAGTTAATATTGGCAATAATTCAATTGAAACCTATAAAATAACTTTTAATAAATAACACATGTGTGTAAAAGATAGAAAGAGCCTAATTGAGTCTTATGAGGTTATAGAAGACGGGTTTCATCCTTTTTTAATTAGAGATGATTGGCAAGTAGCTCAATTGAATTATATACAAGAGCAAAACATTGAAAATATAAATAAAATAGATGTCCATTATAAAACAGATGAAGTATTTATACTATTAGAGGGTAGAGCGGTCTTAATAGCTGCTACTTTTAAAGATGGTACACCCATTTTTGAACTTGAATTAATGAAGCAGAATATAATATATAATATCCCTAAAAATACGTGGCATAATATTGCTATGGACGTTGGCAGCAAAGTTTTATTAGTTGAAAAATCAAACACACATTTGTCTGATTTTGACCATTTTAATTTAGGTGAAGAACAAAGATTAGAACTGAAATATAAAGTAGAACAATTATTTAAAAACTAAACACAATTATAATGACACTATGGAATAATGATATAGAGTTATTTGAAATAGCAAGAAAAGAATTGTTTACAGCTCTAGTTGGTGATTCATTGGATAAAATGGGATACCTTCACCAATTTCTTTCCCCAAATATTAAGCCTTTAAGAAGTGATATGGTGACTATAGGACGAGCAATGACAGTGCTTGAAGCAGACGTGTTCGAGGAGTCTGGAGAAGACACAAAAAACCCGATGATGAAAAAACCATTCGGGATAATGTTTGAAGCTTTAGACGACCTTAAAGAAAATGAAGTTTATATCTGCTCTGGTTCATCGCCAAGATATGCATTATGGGGAGGCTTAATGAGTACTAGAGCTTTAAAATTAAAATCAGCAGGAGCTGTAGTCGATGGTTATTCAAGAGATACTAATGAAATTGAAAAATTGGACTTTCCAACCTTTTCGTTAGGTACATATGCGCAAGATCAAGGACCTAGAGGTAAAGTAATTGATTATAGAATCCCTATTGAATTTAATGGGATTCGTGTGAACCCAGGAGATATAGTTTATGGAGATAGAGATGGAGTTTTAATAATTCCACAAGAAATAGAAAAAGAAGCTTTTAAGGGTGCTATTGAAAAAGCGAGAGGAGAAAAATTGGTAAAAAAGGCTTTAGAAAAAGGTATTAGTACTGTAGATGCTTTCAATAAGTTTGGTATAATGTAACGTAATTATTTTTTGATAGAAATTAGATTTAGAGCAGCATTAATTTTTATTGTGCTCCCGATTATTATGTTCAGTCAACATAAAGAAACGGAGTGGGTCAGAACATTTTTTTTACTAGGTCAGTCAAATATGGTTGGATATGGTAACAATAAAGATTTGCCACAGTCCTTAAGTCAAGAGTTTGCAAATGTTTTTATTTTTCATGGTAACCCTAGCGTGGTTAATGATTCATTGGCAGGACTTGGAAAATGGGGAAAATTGAAACCGGGTCATGGTGAAATGTTTTCATTTGATGGACATAAAAATATAATGTCTAATTTGTTCGGAGTCGAACTTTCCTTTGCAAAAAGGATGCAGGAACTTTACCCCAATCAGAAAATTGCAATTATTAAATATTCTCATGGAGGGACCTCAATTGACATTATTCAGAAAGTTGCATCTTGGTATCCTGACTATAATGGTGATAAAGACAAAATTGGAATCAATCAATATGATTTTTTTCTCAGAACGATGCATAACGCGTATGCAATATCAGATATAGACGGTGATGGCCACCCAGATCGGTTAATACCCTCAGGAATTGTTTGGATGCAAGGAGAAAGCGATGCACTTCATACTGAAGAAGTAGCATTGCGATATTATACAAATCTTAAGAGGTTGATGGATCTTATTCGTGCCGCATTGCATAAGGATGATTTACCTGTTGTCATTGGAAAAATATCGGATTCAGGAATGAATAAAGAAGGGAAAATGTGGAAATACGGTGAGTTAGTTCAATATGCTCAAGAAAAATATGCAAGAATAGATAAAAATGCAGCAATTGTAAGAGACACTAAAGATTACGGATATTCAGACGGCGCACATTATAATAGTGCTGGATATATAAGCTTAGGAGAATCATTTGCTAGTCTTCTTTATGAATTAGATAATGAATAAACATGAAAAGCAAAACGTCTAAATACCTCTTAGGAATAAGTTTTGTGTCAACCATTGGGGGTTTTCTTTTTGGTTACGATACAGCAATCATTTCAGGCTGTAATACATTTTTGGAACAACAATTTCAATTAACGCCAACTATGCTGGGATGGGTTGTTTCTTCGGCACTTTTGGGAACTATTTTTGGATGTGTGGTTTCCAGTATGATTACAGATCGCTTTGGTAGAACCAAAGTGCTGATTTTAGCGGCTATTTGTTTAACAATTTCGGCTGTTGGTTCTATGTTGCCCCCTCAATTTTTAGGTGATTTAGAAAAGGCTAAATGGTTTACTTCAGACACAAATTCGGCATTTATCTTTTTAATTGTTGCTCGTATTATTGGTGGTGTTGGTGTTGGCATTACATCTGTTGTAGCTCCCATTTATATTTCGGAATTATCATTACCACAAAATAGAGGAAAAATGGTGTCGCTATATCAACTCTCCATAACCTTGGGTATTCTTTTGGCCTTTTTAGTGGATTGGATTGTTTTAAACCAAGCAGGCAGTGCAGCCGGCGTTATATCCAGTGAACCTTCAGGATTATTTAATTGGTTGTTTGTAGACGAATTGTGGCGAGGTATGTTTGGTACAGAAATACCAATTGCTCTTTTATTTTTACTATTACTTTTTAAAGTGCCAGAATCTCCAAGATGGTTAGTGTCGAAAGGTAGATATGATGAAGCGATGGACATTATGACAAAAATTGATGGAAAAGAATTTGCTGACTCACAGATGGATGAAATAAAAGGAATGGTTGAGGCGGGATCAGGAGTAATAAAAGAATTATTCCAACCCTTTTTAAGAATTCCCCTTTGGATAGGAATTTTATTGCCCATGTTTTCACATTTAAGTGGTATTGCAGCAATTATGTATTTCGCCCCAAATATAATTAATGAATCCATTAAAAGTGTAGAAAGTGCTTTTTTAGGAGCAGTTTTAGTAGGCATAGTAAACTGCGCATTCACCTTTGTGGCAATAATGAATATTGAAAAATTTGGAAGAAGAAAGCTACTATTAATTGGGGTTATTGGAGCCTTCATCTCTTTATCTGGAGTAGGTGTTTTATTTGCCATGGGTTCTAAATTTGTTATTATACCATTATTAATGTACGTGGCAAGTTTTGCTTTTTCATTTGGACCTATTGTATGGGTTATTATTAGTGAAATTTTCCCTACTCGTATTCGTGGATTGGCCGTATCGTTAGGAAGCTTTTCTCTAATGGTTACAGGTTTTGTAATTACTCTTACTAATCCTATTTTGATAAAAACATTGATGCCATCAGGTACATTCTTTATCTATGCAGCATTAACATTACCAGCAATTTGGTTTATTTGGAAATTTGTCCCAGAAACCAAAGGAAAGACTTTAGAAGAGATTGAAAAGTTTTGGAGAAAAAAGGGGGAAGAAATCCATTTATAATTAAAATATAAATAGAGATGCAAAATATTGATTTAAGGGGAAAAAGAGCTTTAGTAACAGGTGGTAGTCAAGGTATTGGAGCAGAGATTTGCAGAAAGTTAGCAGTCAATGGCGCAGACGTCTTTATTAATTATTATAAAAATAAAGAAAAAGCTAAGTTGTTAGTTTCTGAAATAAAGGAAAAATATGGCGTAAACGCTTGGGCAGTGTATGCAAATGTTGCCAATAGTAGAGACGTAGCAGCTATGTTTTCTTTTGTGGATGAAAAAGGGGAAGTAATCGATATTTTAGTTAATAATGCAGGCTCGGAAACCATAAATCATGTTTTAGACATGACTGAGGAAGAATGGGATAGAGTATTGAATATAAACTTAAAAGGCCCTTGGCTTTGTGCACAACAAGCTGGACTTAGAATGGTAAAAATGGGAGGTGGCGTTATAATTAACATTTCCTCTATTCATGATGTGGTTCCAAGAAAAGGCTTGGTACATTACTGTTCTTCTAAAGCAGGTTTAAAAATGCTTTCAAAATGTTTGTCTTTAGAACTTGTAGACAAAGGCGTAAGAGTAGTGTCTGTATCGCCTGGAGCAATTTTTACTGAGATGAATAGAGAAGAAATTAAAAAATTTGGTGTGGAAAAATTTCAAAAATGGATTCCATCAGGAAGTGTAGGAGAAGTAAGTGATGTTGCTAATGCTGTTGCTTTTTTAGCCAGTGATATGGCCTCCTATATCCATGGTGCAGATTTATACATTGACGGCGGTTATATGAACAACACCATTCAATACGATCCAAGACCTACAAGATTAGAAAAGTAAACTTATTGTAGATGATATTTTACTCAGGAAGTTATACCCAGAAAGGAGCTCCTGCTAATAACCCTAAAGGAGCTGGAATAGGTTGTTTTGAACTGAACAGGGAAACAGGTGCCATAAAATTGCTGCGTTATACAGAACAAAGAAACCCTAGCTATTTGGTAATTTCTAAAAATGGAAATTATTTATATGCCATTGAAGAAATGTTTGAAGGTTTAAACCCCAAAGTTTTTTCTTACAGAATTATGGATTGTGGAAAGTTAAAGCTTATAAATTCACAACAATTGTTAGGCGATTATTCTTGTCATTTAGCAATTATTGAAGATAGATTAGTCGTGGCCAACTATGTTTCAGGAGATGCATTATCATTTCCCATTTTAGAAGATGGAAGTTTGGCTCCTTACCATCAAATTATAAAACACACAGGTTCAGGAACTAACAAAGAACGGCAAGAATCACCTCACATGCATATGGTAAAACCTTTTAAAGGAAAAAATATGTTTTTGGTTGATTTAGGAATTGATATGGCAAAAGCTTATCAGTTAAATAATGAAATAAAAAAATGGGATGCTATTCCTGAGCTTGATATCAAAATTGAATCAGGTAGTGGAGCTCGCCATATGGTTATGGATAACAAAGAAAAGTTTGCGTTTGTTTTAAGCGAGTTGACTGGAGAAATATTTGTGGCAAATCTGGGTGGTGGAGAAACTGAGATTGTACAGAAAATATCATTTGTTCCAAGAACATTCTTAGGAGAATTTGGCGGTGCCGCCATAAGAATGCATCCCAGTGGAGAATACCTATATGCATCTAATAGAGGTTCCGATACTATCACGATTTTTAAGCTCGATAAGGGGTCAGGAAAATTAACATTTATTACCCATCAATCAACTGAGGGCAAGACTCCGCGTGATTTTAATATCGATCCAAGTGGTAAATGGCTAATTGCTGCGAATCAGGATTCAAGTACAATAGCAGTATTTGAAATTAATTCGATAGATGGAACATTGAATTTAAATTCTTTGGTTGAAGTGGAAACACCTGTAAATATATGCTGGTTACAGATTAAGTAATGTAAAGGGTTTAAAAAAATAAGAAATGGTTGAACTTAAGGGAATAGCATGGGATCATCCAAGGGGGTATGAACCTCTAATTGCCGCAACAAAGGAGTATGAATACCACAATCCTTATTTAACCATTAAATGGGATGTACGCTCGCTCAGAGAATTTGGTGATATGCCTATAGAGCATTTAATTGAACGTTATGACCTTATAACCATTGATCATCCCTACATGGGGCAGGCAGATAAAAATGGGTTGTTGCTTCGGTTAGAAGCACATCTTTCTGAAGATGAAATTTGTAATTTGGAAGCCCAGACGCTTGGGGGATGTTTTGAAGCTTATAGTTACAATCAACATCTCTATGCTTTACCCATAGATGCTGCCGCTTTGGTCACTGCTTATAGAAAAGATAAAATAAAAGAGGCAGGGTTGAGTTTACCCGAAGACCGAGAAGAATTAAAATATTTCTATTGTAAAATACCAACTGGATATAGTGTCGCATGGGCTCTTTGTCCAACAGATATTTGGTGTACATTTTTGAGCTTATGTGCTCAAAATGCAGGTTCGGGCTTTATAAAAAATCGTCAAATAGATGTGAAAGTTGGTGGCAGTGTCCTTGACGAACTTAAATACCATATAGAGTTTTCGCATCCAAATTCATTGTATTGGAATCCGATCCAAATATTGGACAGAATGGGGACCTATGAAGATATCATATATTCTCCCTATTTGTTTGGTTATACTAATTATTCACGTTCAGGTTATACTAAAAATCTATTACACTTTACTAATAGCCCTATTGGCGCTCAAGAAAACATCTCAACAATTCTTGGAGGTGTTGGACTAGCGGTCTCATTGCGTTGTAAAAACCCTGTAGATGCAGCAAGTTTTGTAAAATATATTGCCAGTGCTGAAATACAAAAAGGAATTTTTACCCGCAGCGGAGGGCAACCCGCTAATAAACTGGCCTGGCTAAGTATGGAGAATAACCAGTTGTGCAATAACTTTTTTTGCGATACTATTTCAACAATAGAAAAAGCATACATACGTCCGCAACATCCCAGATGGAACGAGTTCCAAGAGCAGGGAGCCGATTTAATTCATGACGGCTTGTTAAAAGATATGAGTTCTAAAGTGATTATGAGTATGTTAAATGAATTATACCAATCAATTAAATAAGGTGAAAACATTTAAAACTGTCCAAATCGAAATTATAGATAAAATTGCCGTATTAAAATTTAATCGGCCAGAGCAGCTCAATGCCATGAACAGGCAAATGATGGACGAAATAATTGAAGCAATTCATTTAATTAATAGAAACAGTGATACCTCCGTGGCGGTTATTAGTGGCATAGGGAGGGCATTTATGGCTGGTGCAGACATTAAAGAGTATGGGAGTCAAACCCAGGAGGAGTTTGTATCTTTTCAGGAAAAGGGAAAACAATTGTATGAGTCCATTGAAAAAGCATCGAAACCATGGATTTCTGCAATTAACGGGTTTAGTTTGGGGGGTGGTTTTGAGATAGCACTTTCATGTGATATGATTGTTGCTTCTCAACATGCAAAAATGGGATTTCCCGAGGTGTTTTTGAGTTTAATACCTGGTGGTGGAGGTACACAAAGATTGATTCAAAAAATAGGCATTAATCGAGTAAAAGAAATATTGTTTTTCGGAGCTCAATATGATGCCACAACTTTGCATGAATGGGGGGTAGTAAACCGTATTTTTTCTGACGATAACTTTATGTCGCAGGTATTGGATTTTGTAGGTAAATTATCGCGTCGACCACAAAGTTCGATTGCAGAATTAAAGCGCCTGGCAAATTTAAGTTTAACATCAATGGCATTTGAGGAAAGAATTAACGATGAAGCTAAAGCAGTAAAGCAACTATTTCTGAAGAACGAGGCTCAAGGAGCCATAAAAAAATTTATTAAAAAGTCAGAGAATGATGGAAAATAATGGGCCGTTAAAGGGATTGGTAGTTGCAGACTTTTCACAGTTGGCTCAGGGACCATGGGCAACACAAATGCTTGGAGATATGGGGGCAGACATTATCAAAATCGAGCCTGTAACAGGCGATTGGATGCGGCACTATTCTTATGGTAATCTATATCCTGAGGGCGAGAGCATCTCTTTTTTAAGCTTTAATAGAAATAAGCGGAGTATTGCCTTAAATCTAAAAGATCCTAAAGGTAATAAAGTCGCAATAGATATCATTGCCAAAGCCGATGTTCTTGTTGAGAATTTTCGCCCAGGTGTGATGGACCGATTGGGATTGGGCTTCGATGATATGATAAAAATAAATCCCAAATTGGTGTATTGCTCAAGTTCTGGCTATGGTTCTTCAGGACCATATTTACATAGACCAGGACAAGATTTACTTGCACAGTCCATTAGCGGAACTGCGGCATTAAATGGCGTGAAGGATCAAATGCCGGTTGTAACTGCAGTGGGGCAAGCCGATTTGTTGACTAGTTTATTCATCAATCAGTCTGTTTTGGCGGCCATTTATTCTCGTCAAAAGACTGGGAAAGGACAAAAAATCGAGACCAACTTATTGAACTCCGTTGTGGGGTTTCACGTTCAGGAAATAACAGCTTACCTACATAAGGGATCTAATCCAGAACGAAGTGAAAGTGGGATTCCCAATCCTTGGGTGGGGGCACCTTACGGATTGTACAATACAAAAGACGGTTATATTGCCATTGGTATGAATTCAGTTCAAAAGCTGGCAAAAATCGTTGGTTTACCACAGTATGATTTTAAAGAATATGCATCGAATAATGTCATTGAAAGCCGGGATGAAATCCGTTTCGCGTTTGATTTGGTTTTTCAAAAGAAAAAAACGAAAGAGTGGTTGGAAATACTGCTAAAAGAAGATATCTGGTGCTCTCAGGTTAACAACTTTGATGAAATGGTCAAAGACTCGCAGATTATACACAATGAAATGATTATTGAAATTGACCATCCTGTTGTGGGCAGGGTCAAAACAACGGGCTTTCCAGTGTGGTTTAGTGAAACCCCACAAAAAATATACAAAGCTGCTCCGCTTTTAAATGGGAATGCCAAAGAAATATTGAAGGAAATTTGCGGGTATGACGATGAAATAATAGACACATTTATAAAAGAAGACAATTAAAATGAAGCTAGGATTCGGACTTTACAGACATATGTTGAACGAGAAACATTACAAATTTGCAAAGCAATGTGGTGCAACCCATTTGGTTATTCATCTGGTAGATTATTTTGGACACAATAGGGATAAGGCAGATCAACCAATTGGGGGAGCAGAAGGCTGGGGTAAAGCAGGGAACCCGAATGAAATCTGGAGTTTAGAAGAATTAATTTCTATAAAAAAAGACATAAATAATCATGGTTTAGAATTAGAGGCCATAGAAAATTTTGACCCTGCACATTGGCACGATATCCTTCTTGACGGTCCTAAAAAGAAAGTTCAAATTGAGAACTTAAAACAATTAATTAAAAACGTTGGGAGAGCCGGTATTCCAATATTTGGATATAACTTTTCGTTAGCAGGGGTATCTTCCAGGGACATTGGACCCTACGCAAGAGGAGGAGCGGTTTCTGTAGGAATGAATGGAAGCGTAGATGAAACCCCTATTCCCAATGGAATGGTATGGAATATGATATATGATGAAAATGCTCTGGATGGATCGTTGCCTAATATAGGTCATGAGGAGCTATGGAAACGATTACAGTATTTTTTAAATGAAATTATTCCTGTCGCAGAAGAAGCTGGAGTTAAAATGGCAGCACATCCAGATGACCCACCGGTGCCCTATGTGAGAAATACACCACGATTAGTCTATCAACCAGATTTATATCAAAAGCTTATAGACATAAAACCCAGTACATCAAATAACCTTGAATTTTGTTTAGGATCAATTGCAGAAATGACTGAGGGTGATGTTTATGAAGCTACAGACATTTACAGTAAACAAGATAAAATATCTTATGTACACTTTAGAAACATTGTTGGGAAAGTACCAAATTATAAAGAAGTTTTTGTAGACGAGGGTGATATTGATATGTTTAAAATTTTAAAAATCTTAAAGAAAAACAATTTTCAGGGGGTTTTAATTCCGGACCATACGCCACAAATGACATGTGATGCTCCTTGGTATGCTGGCATGGCATATACTATGGGATATATGAAAGCAATTATGAATGTGGTGAAATGATTAAAAAATTAAATCTAGATATTATGAAATTAAATAAAAATGGAATAAAAGATAATTTTTGCATGCTAACTATATTTCTATGTATTTCGATCTTTACAATTTCGTGTGGGAAAAACAAAAAAAACAATGGAGATTCTAAGCCACAAAATAATTTTTCCAAAAATATATACACCAATTTTTTTAAAATACCTAAAGATCCCTCTTTAACAAATATCATAAATGATAGTATTTCATGTGTGGCGAAGCCATATTTCAAATATTTGAAAAATGGTGCTCCAGGACGAGAAATTGAATTGGTCTTTAAGGAAAACAAACATTCAGGAAAAGCCCAAATAAACATAGATTCAAGAAAATCTAAACGAACGGTTAATTTAATTTTAGAAAAAGGCATCGACACTTACTCTTTGCTATTAGATGAAGGTATTTCCGTAGATCAAGATGACCAACTAGATATTTCTATATCGATTGATGGAAATACCATTTCAAAGATTGTAACCATCCCTAAAAAAAGGCAATGGACAGTGTATTTATATCCACATTCACATATAGATATAGGGTATACTAATACACAGGAAAATTGTGAAATTATTCATAGCCGAAACCTAGTAGAAGGAATAAAATTAGGAGAAAAAACAGCACACTACCCAGAAGGTTCTAAGTATTTATGGAATTCTGAGGGTCTCTGGCCTTTTGAAAGATCTTTAGGTAAAGCATCACCTGAAGAAAAAGAAAAACTCATTGAAGGGGTTAAGAAGGGATATTTACGTTTGGATGCCGGTTATGCCAATCTTTTAACCAGTGATGCAAATGGAGAAGAACTAATTGAATATTTAAATTATAGTAGGAAATATGAAAAGCTAACAGGTATACCCATAGAAACTTTGGTGCAAGTAGATGTTCCAGGAATGAGTTGGGGTATATTACCGGTAGCTTCAAAAATGGGAATAAAGTATTGTCTGTCGTTCAATAATGGATATGATAGGGTAGGACGTTCTACACTACATAGTTTTAAACCATTTTGGTGGGCCGATAAAAATGGAAAGAATAAAATGCTTTTCTTACAAGCAGGGAGCTACAATCCTGGAGCTTTAATTAAAGGAAAGAATTTTTGGCCAGCTATGTTAGGCCAGACAGATCCAAATAAATTACCAATAATTATAAAGACAGATGAGCCACGAGAAAATTTTGTGGAGCCTTATATCAATAAAGTACTTCCGGAGTTAGAAAAATCAGATTTTTATCCCTATGATATTTTTGTGATGTCATGGGCTATGGCTGATAATACTCCGATAGATGCTGATTTGCCAGATGCAGTAAAAAGTTGGAATGAAGAATATGCATTCCCACGACTGGTCATTGCCAGTTCAACTGATATTCTTAAAGATTTTGAAAAGAAATATGGCGATGAACTTCCTGAACTAAGAGGGGACTTTACTGAATACTGGACTGATGGACTAGGTACTGCTGCAAAACAAACTGCTATGAATAGAACAGGTAAAGAACGCTTACTGCAAGCAGAAACCTTGTGGACCATGTTAAGAACCAAAACGCCTGCTAGCAGGGAAAAATTTGATGAAGCCTGGAGAAATACAATATTGGGAACAGAACATACCTGGTGCTACGCCATACCCAATCAACAACCGATATCAGATGAAATTTTGCAGGTAAAGTTTAGCCGTTTTGAGAAGATGGAAATATTAACCAATGAGCTTGTGGCCTCAGCTTTAGAGCCTGTTTCACAAAAAGATAGTGAAACGCTAGGAGTCTTTAATACTTTATCATGGAAACGCTCTAGTGTTGTAAGACTATCTGAAGCCATGAGTAAAGGTTATTCGGGAGTGACAGACATGAATGGCAATGAAATTTTGTCACAAAAACTCTCTACTGGAGAGCTATTGTTTTATGCTAATGATATTCCAGCTTTTGGATCAAAAAAATACAGCCTTGTGCATGCAAACAATGTATTAGAGGGAACAATGGTAACAGATAATGTTTTAAATAACGGCATAGTTAAGGTAACTATAGACAAAACTACTGGAGATATCTCAAGCATAATTAGAGATGGGAAAGAGTTTGTTAAGCAGGGTAATGGTTTTTCCGTTAACAATTATAAATACCTGAATGGTAGCGATAGTCCATATAAAGCCCTAGGCACAAGCAATGCTAAATATACCGTTAAAGAAAATGGACCTTTATTAGCTACTGTAGTAATAGAATCTGATGCTGCTGGGGCTAATAAATTGGTGAGGGAAATTACTATTACCAAGAATGACCCACATGTTCTAATAAACAACAAGTTAGATAAGGTTGGTATTTTAGATAAAGAAGGTGTTCATTTTGGGTTTGCATTTAATATGAAAAATCCTAAGATGGTAGCAGATATTCCATGGGGAAAAATAGAGATTAATAAAGATCAGCTTTTAGGAGCAAATAGAAATTGGATAGCCGTGAGGAGATGGGTTGACATTTCTGAAGGTAATAAGGGATTAGTATGGACATCTTTAGATGTACCCTTAATTGAAGTTGGAGATATTAGAGCAAATATTATTGGCGCTGCAACCGGTTCAGATGAATGGGTTCCAAAATTGGATACAAATGGAGTGTTGTATTCGTGGGTTATGAACAATCATTGGCATACCAATTTTCAATTAAGCCAGGAAGGTGTGCATAGTTTTAAATACAGTATATTACCTTATAATACCACAAGTAATATTGTTTTGGCCAATCGCTTTGGAAATGAACAGTTTCAACCACTTATTGTAGAACCGATTGATGAGAATGCAAAATTAAACCAGCTATTGTCAATTGAGGGAAATCCGTTAGTTTTTTCAACGGTACTAAAGGCCAGTGAAGATGGTAAATCTACTTTAATTCGGTTACGTTCTTTATCAGAAAACGAAGAGGTTGTTAGTCTAAACTGGAATAGTATTAAACCATCAGCCGTATTCTATTACAATATGAAAGACGGTAGTCAGTTAGAAAAGTTGGAAGGAAAAGTGATTGTACCAGCTTTGGATTTTATAACATTAGAAGTAATTTTTTAAATCAAAAATAAATAAAGTAATAAGCTAAGTATTAATTTTTGGTAAAATCATGTTGCAATTAGCACCTCCGGGTTACATGCGTGGGTATGGGCTGTAAGTTGATGGCTTAACAGACAGATGGATCGTTTGATAATGCTAAAATTAAAAAGCAGACTAAAAACACACTTCAAATAATATCTGCTTTGAACAAATAAAAAATTAAACTTATTTAAATGAATAACCTCAAAAAACCATCAGTTATTTCTAAAAAAGTGCTCGTCCCATTTATTCTAGTCACTTCATTATTTGTATTGTGAGGCTTTGCTAATGCGGTAACTGACCCTATGGTGCAAGCTTTCAAAAAGGTCTTGGAGCTTTCTAACTCCCAGTCTGCATGGGTACAAATGGCATTTTATGAGGACTAAATCCTGAGCTTGATAAAGACATTACACCCTACTCATTTAGACACACAGGTGCGATAGAAATATTTAAACGTACAGGCTCAATACATAAGCTACAAAGAGCTATGGAGCATTCAAGTTTAAATGTATCTCTTACTTATTTAAGAGGTTTAGAAGTAGCAGAACTTTAGGAAAGTGATATGCCGATGGTTTGAATTAATGAAACTTTTTATTACAAAAGTCAAATGTTTTACCTGCAATATTAAAAACAACATCCACAGAAGTAATATTTCTATGAAAAGGGATTAAAAAGCACCCTTCAAGTATTGTGTTTGGAAAAAGGGTATGTTTTTTAAGATATCCTTCAATTATAAATTTCATTCTACTGTCTTGTTCTTGCTAAAGTCTACATAGTTTTTCTTGCCACAATAGTCATAATACCCTCCGATTCATTTTTAAATAATTGTCTAAGTTTATATTTAACCATATTAAATAAAAATTTTATAAACTCATTTTCCAAATTATTTTGCCAATCTAAACCTTTTATTTCCATTTCACTCATCCAAGTCAAAACATAGGGATTTAAACTCCCTTTTAAATCTATTGTTTCTGTACTCCATCCATTTTTTTTTCAAAATAATTTGAAGATTATTGGGTGAAAAGAGAAAAGTGTGTCTCGGTGTATGGAACCCCCCCCAATTTTTACCATACTTTTTCCTACTGCTCGAGTCATAATTTGGAACCTCTACAAATAATTTTGTTTTTGAATTTGAAATTGAAGCTAACTTTCTTAATGTTTTATTTGGATAATAGTCATGTTCTAAATAGTGCCAAAGCGAAATTACATCAGGTTGAAGATTTTTCGGTAAATCATGGACTTCTCCCACAATAAGATTCAGATTTTTATATTTTTTTTTCTCATTTTTCCACCCATTGTCTGAGAAGTCTATTCCCATTAAAGTAGACTTAAAAGAGTTACCACATGTATTTAGAAAAGTGGGGTTGCCGCATCCGATATCTAAAATTAAACTTCCACTATTAAGTGTAGAATGCTGCTTTAGAATTTTTACTCTTCTTGAATCTAATCGCTTTTGACTGATAGTGGCAAATTTCTCGTATTTACCCCATGAACTTGGTCCCCTGTAAGGTAAATAATTTCCCGTGTAGTAATTTTTAAGTTCTTGATAGGATAAGCGCGGGTTTAAAAATACAAGGTTACAAGTTTTACAAATAAAAAAATTAAATTTTTTATTACTTGCATGCATCATAGCTTTAGTTGAGCACAAAAAATTTATTGCCTTGCTATCACAAACTATGCATTTTTCTATGTTTTCTACATTTGTTTTTTTAATATCATTCATAAATTATTAATAAAATTAAATATAAAATCTGATAAAAAAAGATTTTATGAAAATTAAGAAATCAATCTAATTAACTAAAAACAATACGATGAAGAAACTTAGGTTGGTCAAGCTGTTATCTAAATTGAAGATATAGCAGGCGTGTTAAAGCAGTTAAAAGCGTTTAATTTCAATCTCTATTTATGATGTCTTTACCTATGGGTGTTTACTAATACCACACAGAGAAGTAAGACTATTAAAGTGGCGTGACTTTAACAAAGAGCTTACTTATGTAAGTGTTGATGGTAGTAGAGTAAAGTCTAAGCGTAATCGCATTATGCCAATACCAGAGTTTATTAGAAAAGAGCTTATTGTTGGAGATAGTGATGACAATATATTCTCTGGTCGCCCTATTGAATTTAACGATGACTATTTTAAGACGCTGTGGAGTAGATTTAAAAAGAAACACCCAGAGATTGGAGAGCAAACTACTATCTACTCATTTAGACATTCTGGCGCTATTGAAATCTTTAAACGTACAGGCTCAATACACAAGCTACAAAGAGCGATGGGACATTCAAGTTTAATC
>CACOXF010000023.1 GCA_902631125.1 uncultured Bacteroidota bacterium | reverse complement strand
GACCAACACAGGAGAAGTGCCTGTTACCGATATAGAGCTTGAAGACAATCTAAGATCTGGTAATAATACCACATTATATTTGTCTTCGCCAAACCATAGTGCAGGAGATCTAACACCATGGCCAAGCTTTACACTTGCTGCTGGTGAATCAAGGACACTCACAGGGTTCTATATACTAAGTCAAGCGACAGTAAATACAGGAAGTGTTTCTAACTTTATAAACGCAACTGCTAAAGATCCGAATGGTAATGACGTGGTAGCCCGAAGCGACGACCCAGATACAGCACTGGTAAATGATGATACTGTCACAAGCATTGCTCAGAGTGCAGCAATACTGATTACTAAAACAGCTTCACCAGATTCTGGAATCTTTGAGCTTGGAGATGTGATTACTTATACGATTAAAATTAAAAACACTGGTAACTCTGAGCTTAACGGAGTTGTAATTGACGATGAGTTGTCAGACATAAACGGAGAATTAATTTCATTAACAACAGGCCCAATATTTACAAGCTCAACACTAGGTGCAAATACAAACTTTACAAGTGACCCGGATACCAGTGTAACAACCCTACAGGTGGGTGAGGAAGTCACATTTACAGCCACCTTTGCAGTTACTCAAGCAGCGATAGATGCCGGTGGGGTTTCAAATACTGCATCGGTTACCGCTACTGCAGATGATGGGGACAACACAGCTGTATCAGATGAAATTGATGACAATGTAATTACTTTAATCAATGCAACGCCATCATTAGAAGTGACTAAATCTGCAGTTGTTGTTGATAATGGAGATAACATAAATGGACCTGGTGACACCATCCAGTACACAATTACGGTGACTAATACGGGGAATGTTTCCCTCACAGGAG
This sequence comes from uncultured Bacteroidota bacterium, assembly GCA_902631125.1. GTDB lineage: Bacteria > Bacteroidota > Bacteroidia > Flavobacteriales > Flavobacteriaceae > UBA724. The sequence continues at coordinate 18,139 of CACOXF010000023.1, read as the reverse complement.
TAAATGTTGTAGACACCATGGTAGATGATAAAGGAAATGCTATGACATTGACTTCCCCATCATCCTGGAGCGCTGTTGATATCGATGCAGGGGATAACTATGTGTTTAGTGGCTCCTATGTAATCACGGATGCAGACCGTTATAGATCTAGTATCATTAACTCAGCTATTGCAACTGGTTATGACCCAAGTGGCGCTGAAGTTTCAGATGAGATAGACATTCCAACAACAGTCTCAATTGCAGCAAATCCTAGTATTGAAGTTACCAAAACGGCAGAAATAATTGAGGATGGTTACACCACAACTCAACTTGGTGATGTGATTCAATACACAATTTCCATCACCAATACTGGAAATACAGCTCTGACAATCACAGATATCACTGACACCCTTTCAGATCTTGATGGAGATGGATTATCATTAAGTTCAGCACCTAGGTTTATAAGTTCATCTAAAAACTCAAATGAAAACAGTTTAGCAATTCAGGAAACAGCAACCTATATAGCCACTTTCATCATCAATCAAGATGCAATTGATGCAGGAGGTGTTTCGAATGTGGCGACTGTAACTGTTGAAACTGGTGATGGCAATAGCTTCTCTGAAGTGAGTGATGACCCATCGACGACAAATATCACTGACGATCCAACGATCACAACACTTACACAGACTGCCGACATAGAGGTTGTGAAAACAGCTGTAGTTGATGACAATGGTGATGGCATCACAGGGCCTGGCGATACCATTAACTATACCATTACTATTGAAAACAAAGGAAACGTAACGCTAACAGGTGTTTATGTAGATGATGACTTGACTGCTGTTGCAAACACTGCTACGCTAGCAAGATTATTAACAACCGAACCTGCGTTTGCTTCAGCAAGCCAAAGTTCTGCTGAAGGAACACTCAAAGTGGGTGAAGTCGCTACCTTTCTGGCAAGCTATCTTATCACGAATGATGACTTCCTTGTAGATAACCTCTCAAATAGTGTAACAGCCTATGGAAATGATCCAGATGGCATCACAGTAGATGACACCAATGACCCAACAATTGTCAATATAGATGCAAATCCATCATTCACTGTTAAAAAAGAAGTGGCAGGAGTACAAGACGATGGGGATGGGTATAATGGTACAGACGATATTATTGACTATACTATCACAATAACAAACACTGGAAATGTAGCCCTGACCAACTTTGCACTTGTTGATGAGCTTACCAATGGCGATGGAACAGCATTGACACTAACCCCAACATATGATACAGCAAACACAGCTACTGAAGGAACCCTTCAAGTGGGTGAAACAGCTACCTATAGCGTACAATACACCATTGATCAAGCAGCTTCAGATTCGGAGTCGGTGAGAAATACAGTGACTGTAACTGCCGATGATCCATCTGGAAACGAAATTGAAGAAACCGATTTTGTCGATACAACTACAGGAGCGATCGCCTCTATGGAAGTCTTAAAAACTTGGGTACTCACAACTGATGCCGACAGCGATGGTATTGTTGACGTGGGAGATATTGTGACCTTTACAATCGAAGTGGAAAACACTGGAAATATCGTCCTCAATAGTGTTGGTTATCAAGACACCTTACGCGACGGAAATGATGTGACCATCGCAACACCAACCCTCACTTTTGTCAGTACTGATCTGGGCAACACTACTGACGAAACGACATTGCTTGCAGGTGAAACAGCGACCTACACTGCAAACTATGTAGTAACTGCAGAGGCATTTGCCACTGGTCTTGTGTCCAACCAAGTGACCTTCTATGGCGTGGCGCAAGGAAAAACAGTAAGTGATATCAGTGACGATCCAAATAATACCACTAGTAACGATAGCGATCCAACTGTCGTTCAAATGGGATCTGATCCATCAATGGCTGCAACAAAAACAGTACGAGTACTCGAAAATGGAGATGGATTCTTTGGGGTTGGAGATGCAGTTGAGTACACGATTATCGTTGAAAACAATGGAAATGCAATCTTATCGGATGTAGATGTACAAGACAACGACTTTATTGATGACAACAACACCAACCTAACCCTAACGACTGGACCAACCTTTACAATTAGTAGTGAGGGCTCTGATGAAGGCACATTGATTCCAGGTGAGAAGGCCTATTACATCTCAACCTTTGATTTAACACAAAGTGTGGTCGATGCGGGTGGACTTAGCAATCAAGCGACAGTATATGCGAGTAGTCCAGGTCAAACAAATGATTTGGATGTTAAAACAGATGATCCCGAAACAACAACTATCGAAGATGCCACAGCACTGCAAATTGATCACGACCCTGTGATTGAAGTGGTCAAAACAGCAACTGTTGATGATGTGAACACTGATGGCAAAATAAACACTGGGGATACAATCACCTACACGATTACTGTAGAAAACAAAGGGAATGTGACCTTAACCAGCATCACATTAGAGGATGTATTGACAGATGCTGATGGAAATACTTCAAGCCTGACACCAATTTTCGACACCTCAAATACTGCCATAGAAGGCACGCTACAAGTCGGAGAAAAAGCAACCTATTCGGTCATCTACGCCATCACCCAAACAGCCCTTGATAGTGGCCAGGTGATGAATACCGTTCTTGCAACAGCCAGCAGTCCAAAACTCACTGACGATGTGTCGGACAGAAGTGATGATGGCGATGACAATGATGGCGACACAGATGATGACCAAACAATCACGCCACTCGACCAGTCGCCAAGTATCACTGTTTCCAAAACTGCTGTAGTTGATCAGGGTACAGACAGCCTCACAAATCTTGGAGACCTTATTACATATACAATCACCATTGAAAACAATGGGGATGTAACATTGTCTAATATTCAAGTCACAGATGTGTTGACTGATGGTGATGGCACGACCACTGTGTTAAGCTCGACTTATGACACCTCAAATACAGCAACCGAAGGCACACTAGCAGTAGGCGAAACAGCAACCTATACAGTGGTTTATACCATCGATCAAAAAGCAGTAAATAGTGGTAGTGTTTCCAACAACGCTACAGCGACTGCCATGAGTCCTGCAGCAGTACAAGTCAATGATAGTCTCGACAATCTTGTTACCACTGCCATAGACCAATCGGCATCTCTTGAAGTGACTAAAGTTGCAGAGATCGTGGACAATGGCGATGGCGTGACAGGTGTTGGAGATATTGTACAATACACCATCACTGTTGAAAACACAGGAAGTGTGACCCTGACAAGTATCGCTGTGAGCGATCAGTTGCAAGACAATGCAGGCAATGCGATTGTATTGACCAGTGGCAATACATTGAGCTTTACAGGTGCTTCGCAAGGATCGCTTAATGGTACGCTGCAATCGGGTGAAATGGCAACATATACTGCTTATCATGTCATCGATCAAGCAATTGTAGATGCTGGTGGGCTCACCAATAGTGCTTCTGCTAATGGCATTGACCCCAATGGCGTAGATGTAACTGATGTTTCTGATGATGGCGATACAGGTGCTGGTGATACAGGAGATGATCCGACTGTTACGACTATTAATCCTAGTCCAAGTATGTCAGTTGTAAAAACTGCAGCCCTTGTTGGAAATGCCGATGGAATCATTGAGACAGGAGACTTGGTGGAGTACACAATTGTTGTGACCAACACCGGAAATCTCACCTTATTTGATGTTGCAATAACTGACCAATTAACAGATCAAAACGGAAATACACTCACGCTCACGCAAGATACATCAATTGATGGGGTTGTTAGAGACATCGTTCCAGGTGCTTCAGAATCCTACATAGTAACTTATATCATCGAGCAAGATGCTGCAGACAGTGGTAGTATTATCAATATCGCTTCTGCTTCGGCTATAATCCTTGACGGGTCAGCAATCACCCCAGTCGTTAGTGACCCTGCAATTGTTACCATGACAGATCGTCCATCAATAGAAATCACAAAGACTTCTGTTGAGAACGATGGAGGTGATGGCACGATGGATGTTGGCGACACGATCGATTACACGATTACTGTTACCAATACAGGAAATGTAAGCTTGAGCAACATCGTAGTCACTGATATCTTGACAGATGGTTTAGGCAACTCAACAGATGAGTCAATAAACGTATTGTTATCGACGATCAATGGCAGTTCAACTACGATTGCTCCAGCTGCTGTAGTCCTATCACCAGCTGATTTTGCAACTTACACCTTGGGCTATACGATAGACCAAGACGACATGAACAGTGGTCGTTTATCGAATATGGCAAGTGTGAGTGCAGATTGCCCAGATGGTACAGCAGACTGCGCAGACGATCAAATCGACATAGCAGTAGAGAACGAGTTGGATCAAGCACCAGCTATGACTCTGACAAAAGCAGCCACCTTAAATGATGGCAATGATGGCAGTCTAGATATAGGTGATACGATTACCTATACACTCACACTGAGCAACACAGGGAATGTATCCCTAACAAATGTATCTCTATCCGACACCATCACTGATCTTTCGGGTGCTGCGCTAAGCCTTCAAAGTGGACCAACTTATAGCAGTGGAGGTACTTCTTTTGACTCAACTTCAACAATGGCTGTTGGTGATGTGATTGTTTATGAAGCAGTATTTACAATCAATCAGCAGGCAATCAATGCTGGTGGGGTTTCCAATACAGCAGAGGCTAGTGCAACAACTCTTTCGCAAGAGAGTTTAGCAGTTAAGAGTAATACTGTCGATACACCAATCAGCGCAATAGCTAGAGTCGAGGTCAATAAAATAGCGTCAGTCAATGACAATGGCGATGGAGTAAATGGATTAAGTGATCTGATCGAATATACCATAACAGTTGAAAACACAGGAGATATTGCTCTTGAAAACCTTACGATTACTGACGTAATAACTGATAATAAAGGTGACGTATTATCACTTGTGTCAGGGCCATTCTTTGCAGGGTCAACAGCCAACTCGCCAGAGGGTAACCTAGAAGTTGGGGAAGTGGCAAGCTATAAGGCCTACTACATCATCACGCAGCAAGCTGTAGATTCAGGTGGAGTGGTCAATAATGTCACTGCAACTGCCAACGCGCTAGGAAGCACAAGCTCAGTAAGCGACGACTTGAATACGCCAACAACAACACTGATCTTAGAGAATCCTGAAGTAGAAGTGATTAAAACAGCGATCATTTCTGACAATGGTAATGGAGTAACAGGTCTTGGCGATACAATAGACTATACAATTCGTATCACAAACACTGGAAATGTTACACTCAACACACTAACACTCACAGATACGATTACTGATCCAACTGGGGTTGCCTTAGCATCCTCACCACTTGTAACAAGTTTTGTGAGTGCCGATCAAAACTCTACAACAGGCACTCTAGCAGTTGGCGAAACAGCAACATACACTGCTTCTTACGTGATCGATCAACAAGCAGTTGACGCTGGGGGTGTTCTAAACAGTGTCACAGCAGATGCGATCAGTCCAGCAGGTACTTCAACCTCCGACATGAGTGATGATGGAGATTCGACGAATGATACAGATGCTGATGCAGACAATGATCCAACAAATGATCCAACACAAACAAGCATAGAAGCATCACCATCGTTTACACTCAGCAAAACAGTTGCGAATATCATTGATGAGGGTGATGGATACAATGGAACAGACGATGTCGTTGAATACCTCATCACAGTCACCAACACAGGTAATGTGACTCTCACACTCGACAATTTAGTTGATGTTCTAACAGATGGTGCCAACAACAACTTGACACTCACAACTTCACCTGTCTTTACTGCTGGCACAACCCTTGGCGTTGGTGAGAACTTAAATTTTACAGCAGATTACCTCATTACAGTTGCTGCAGCAGACACCAAACTGATTCGCAATTCAGTTAGTGTAACAGCTTCTGACCCATCATCGACACCGATTACACTCTCTGATGCAGTTGATGTCATCACAGGTGCAGAGGCATCGATGAAAGTTGTGAAGACTTGGGAATTATCCTCAGACCTTGACAACGATGGTATTGTTGATGACGGGGACACCATACGCTTTGTCGTGCGTGTGAAAAATACAGGAAATGTTGAAGTCACTGGCATTACACTTGAAGATACCTTTAGTGATGGAGCTGGAAACTTAGTATCGTTTGATGATGGAACAACCACTGACCCAAGACCGCTCGACTTCACAGGTGCTGACCAAACCTCCAGCGAAGGGGTATTGTTGGTGGGCGAATCAGCCACTTACGAGGCGTTCTACACAGTAACGACAACTGTGTATAACACTGGATTGGTTTCAAATACAGTTACAGCAATTGGATATGCGCAGGGGGTTGAAATCTCAGATGTTTCTGATGATGGAGATGATTTGGATGGCAATACAGAAAACGATCCAACACGCATCACGATGGGATCAAACCCAGACGTTTTAGTGACAAAAACACAAGCGGTAACAGATAATGATGGCACACTGGGCGTGGGTGATATTGTAACCTATACAATTTCAATCAGCAACCAAGGGAATGTACCATTAAGTTGGTCAGCGAGTGATATTATAGATGTGATGACAGATGGTGATGGCAACATATTGATTCTCACCTCAGGACCAGTGTGGGAGTATAGTAACAAGGGCTCAGGAATTGGAAGTATCGTCGACGGTGAGACAGCTTTCTATACAGCGACTTATGTTATCGAGCAATCCACAGTTGATCAGGGAAGAATACAAAACAGAGTTACAGTGAAAGTATCAACCCCTGACGGAACAATAATTGAAGCAACTGCTGACGGCGACAATGACGATACTAATGATGCTGATTTAGATGGCGATGCTGAAAATGATCCATTAGTCCTTGTCATTCCACATCAACCATCAATAGAAATCACAAAGACTTCTGTTGAGAACGATGGAGGTGATGGCACGATGGATGTTGGCGACACGATCGATTACACGATTACTGTTACCAATACAGGAAATGTAAGCTTGAGCAACATCGTAGTCACTGATATCTTGACAGATGGTTTAGGCAACTCAACAGATGAGTCAATAAACGTATTGTTATCGACGATCAATGGCAGTTCAACTACGATTGCTCCAGCTGCTGTAGTCCTATCACCAGCTGATTTTGCAACTTACACCTTGGGCTATACGATAGACCAAGACGACATGAACAGTGGTCGTTTATCGAATATGGCAAGTGTGAGTGCAGATTGCCCAGATGGTACAGCAGACTGCGCAGACGATCAAATCGACATAGCAGTAGAGAACGAGTTGGATCAAGCACCAGCTATGACTCTGACAAAAGCAGCCACCTTAAATGATGGCAATGATGGCAGTCTAGATATAGGTGATACGATTACCTATACACTCACACTGAGCAACACAGGGAATGTTGTGCTCAAAGACGTTGTGATGAATGACTTGATTGAAGACCTATTAAACCAGTCATTAACACTACAATCCCTTCCAAGCTATGTGAGCTCTGACAACAGCACCACCACCTACCCAGGCACACCAACAATTGCAGTGGGCGAAACAGTCATTTACGAAGCAGTATTTGCAATCAATCAGCAAGCTATAGATGCAGGAGGGGTAACCAATACAGCTTCAGCAACAGCAGTGTCGCCAAAGGGTGAATCGATAGCTGTGACGAGCAACGAAGTTCAGACAACAATTGCTTCGGCACCAGGGATAGAAGTCATCAAAACAGCAACCATCAATGACAATGGCGATGCAGACTTTGGTGTGGGAGATGTTGTTCAATATACCATTGAGGTAAAAAACACTGGAAATGTCACACTTGAAATTACTGTAGAAGATGTATTAAAAGACAACAAAGGGGTTGACATAGCATTGACTTCAGGCACTGACAAACTTTCAATTCCAAGTTCAATTGATCCTGGAAAGAGTGAAACATATACTGTCTATCAACTGATCAATCAAGCAATTGTCGATGCAGGTGGACTGACCAATACCGCAACAGCAACAGGTACTGCTCCAGATGGTGGTACAGTCAGTGATATTTCAGATGATGGAGACACAGGACCAACAGATACAGGCGATGATCCAACAATAACACCAATCACAATCAACCCAGACATTCAAGTGACCAAAACTGCGACAATCGTTGGAGATGAAGATGGCTTTGTTGGAGAAACAGACTTGATTGACTATACCATCCAAGTCACCAACACAGGTAACGTGACACTTTACAACGTAGACCTAACAGACACCCTGACAGATGGCAACGGCAACAGTTTATCGATTGATACCAGTGCATGGGTTGTTCGTGATATCGCACCAGGCGAAACAGAAATTTACGAGGCATATTATATCATAGAGCAAAGTGCAGCTGAAAGTGGCAGTGTAAGCAATACTGTGATTGCCACAGCTACTGATCCTAATGGAATCCAAATCACTGTCGATAGTGATGACCCAAGTACCCCTGCACCAAATGATCCAACTGTGACTGAAATGGATCAAATCCCGAGTATCGAGGTGATCAAAACAGCAGTAGTGATCGATAATAATGGGGATGGTAAAAATGGAATCGGAGACACCATTGAATACATCATAACAGTTGAAAACACTGGAAATACAGATCTAACAGGACTGAGTTTTGTGGACACATTTAAAGATCTTAACGGAGACTTAATTGTCTTGTCCTCAGGGCCTATTTATGATGATTCAAGTATTTCATCTCCTCTTTCATCAACTCTCGAAGTTGGAGAAATAAAAACTTATTTAGCAACATTTATTATAAATCAGCAAGCAGTTAACGCAGGTGGGGTCTCTAACTCAATTACATTTACTGCAAGTAGCCCAGGTAAATCAAATAATGTATTCGATGTTTCAGATGATAATCTTCCAAGCGATGGTGATAGCGATGGTGATACAACCAATGACCCAACCATTACCCAAACTGATCCAAATCCTGACATGGAAGTCATCAAGACTGCATTTGTCAATGACAATGGCGATGGATTAACTGGTGCTGGGGATATCGTTCGCTATTCGATTGAAGTAACAAACACAGGAGATATTACCTTGGATAACGTGTATATTCAAACCGAAAACCTAACGGATGGAAATGGGACTTTATTGACCCTCTCTTCCGGACCAGACTATTGGCAACCACAAACAATTGAAGTCGGAGAGTCTGTAATATTTACTGCCTTATATGTCATCAGTCAAGATGCAGCAAACTCAGGATTTATCACCAATACAGCAACAGCCGTTGGTAGCATTCCTGGAAACTTTAATGGCATTGAGGATGTTTCGGATAACGGAACGCCTACAGATGACGATGGTGATGGAGACCCTGATAATGATCCAACAGTTGTATTGATGGATGCGCCACCAGTTTCTTCCATCGAAGTAACCAAAGAATATAGTGTTGTTGATAATGATAGTGATAACACCAATAGCTTGGGCGATACCATAAACTATGTGATCACAGTTGTAAACACAGGAAACACTGACCTTCGTGATGTGATCTTGGATGATGTGATAAGCGACCTCAATGGCGATCCGCTAGCACTGAGCTCTCAACCTATTTTTAACAATGCGAGTCTCGGTTCAAATGAGGGTATCCTGCGACAGGGTGAATCAGCAATTTACAATGCTAGCTATATCATCACGCAACAAGCAATCGATGCTGGTGGTGTATCAAATACAGTTACTGTTATTGCTAGCAGCCCAGGAAAAACAAATGATATATTCGACATCAGCGACGATGGAGACGATACAGATGGAAATACTGAAAACGACCCTACAATTACGAGGATTACAACGACCCCTCCACCGACTTCGTCCATTACATTGACCAAAGCAGCCAGTATAGCCGACACCAACGGAGATGGCAGCATTGGTATTGGAGATACCATTACCTATACTCTAGTGGCAACCAACACAGGAAACGATGCATTGAGCAGCGTAAGCATTACGGATGTATTATCTGACTTGGCTGGAAACACCTTAGCGCTCACAACATTGCCAACCTTTATTAGTGCGAGTCTAGGATCACTAGAAGGCAGCTTACAAGTCGGCGAACAAGCAACCTATCGTGCGACGTTTGTTGTAAACAGTCAGGCGATGAATGCTGGTGGTGTATCCAACACAGCGACAGTAACAGCGCAAGGCACAACTGGAGGTACGGTTTCAGATACGAGTGATGACCCAAGCACGAGTACACCAAACGATGCAACAATTACAATACTCGCGACAGTAACACCACAGTCCTCTATAGAAGTCACTAAGACAGCTACAATTGTTGACAATGGAAATGGCACAACAGGCCTTGGAGATACAATAACATTCCTAATAACAGTCGAAAACACTGGAAGCACTGCCTTGAACGGAATTGTTGTCAACGATACCTTCAGCGACTTGGGTGGAAATGCCTTAGCATTAACCACAGAACCATTGTTTGTCAGCGCAAATCTTGGCTCTGTTGAAGGGACCTTATTGTCTGGCGAAACAGCATTCTATACAGCAACCTTCATCGTCAATGCACAAGCCGATAATGCAGGTGGGGTATCAAATACGGCGTCAGCTACAGCAACAACGCCTTCAGGCAACACGATTACTGATGTATCAGACGATGGCGACGACACAGATGGAAACACGACCAACGACCCAACAGTTGTTTCATTCTTCCAAAACCCTGTTGATGGCGACTTTGAAATCTTTAATGGAATGTCGCCAGGAAGTGATGGATTCAATGATTACTTCAAAATCGCAGGTATTGAAAAGTATCCAAACAATACAGTGAAGATATTCAACCGATGGGGTGTAGTTGTTTATGAAGTGAATGGATATGCTATTGGCGACAAACTCTTTATGGGAATATCTGAGGGACGAATCACCATCACCAAGAATCAAAAACTTCCAGAGGGAACGTATTTCTATGTAATTGAATTTGAAGGAGATAATCCTGGTAGAGAAAGATATACTGGCTACTTATATATAAATCGAGATTGATGAACTGGAAATCAAACATATCGACCTTTCCAATGGCCAAGTGTTTAGGGCTATGGCTTTTGATTTTCCTTTTGGGCGTATCCAAATATGTCAATGCACAGCAAGACCCACAGTACACTATGCACATGTACAACACCCAAGTTGTGAACCCAGCATATATCGGATCTATCGAAACAGTCAATTTTGGCTTCTTGACACGCACTCAGTGGGTTGATTTCGAGGGATCTCCTCAAACGGGGAGTTTTACCATCAGCTCGCCTGTTGGACGCCGAAACAAAACCGCATTGGGTCTTTCTATCGTGAGTGATGTGATTGGACCATCGAAAGAGCAAGGGCTCACAGCCGACTATGGATACACATTCTTTAACGATTATGGATCAAAGATTACACTTGGATTAAAAGCAGGGATAAGCAATCTACAAGTTGATTATTCACTTCTCAATCTTGCAAATGCTAGCGATGGAAAATTTTCTGAAAACACATCATTGTTGTCCCCACAAATTGGGGCAGGAATTTATTACAACAACGATAGGTTTTATGCAGGGCTTTCGGTACCTAATTTCCTTAAAACCAACACCTATGAAGTAAGTGGCAATACCTATGCTTCGTCCGAGGCTAAAAAGAGGATGCACTACTTTTTAATTGCAGGTTATGTATTTGATATTAGTGATTCGGTCAAACTCAAACCAGCTGGTATGCTCAAGGTTGTGCGTGGATCACCAATTCAATTGGATGTATCAGCCAATGTGTATTTCAACGAAAAAATTACATTCGGAGCTGCCTATCGACTCGATGCTGCCATTAGTGCCATTGCAGGCTTCTCCCTTTCTGACAGAGCCTTTGTTGGCTTTGCCTACGACTATCAGACCACAGCGATTCAAAAATTTAGCTCAGGGTCATACGAGATGATTTTAAGATTTACGATACCTCGCAAAGGAGAACGTATACTAACGCCTAGATTTTTCTAAATGAAACAGCTCACTTCATTACGTTCTTTCCCGAGCCATCATAAAAATAGTTGGTTGGGATTGATATTTAGCCTGTTTTGTATGGGTCTCTTTGCTCAAAACGACTCGATCCCCGGTGAGCCTTACACTGTTTTCGACGCAGATCGTGACTATAACGACTATCGATATAACCGCGCACAATCTGCCTTTTTACAGTTGGTTCGTGATGATGCTGATTTTAACGATAAAAAAGTAATCCAATCCTTGGCTGATACCTACTTTTTCAACAGTCAATACAACCAATCCTACACCTGGTATCGAAAATTGATTTCTCTCTCTCCAGACGATGTCCAATCGATTTATTATCTGCGCGCATCCATCAGTGCAAGGAGTAGCGAAAACTACAGCATTGCAGATCGATATATGCAGCAGTATTTTGCGATGGAAAAAGGAACAGTAATTGAAGACCTATACATCGGCGATCTCAACTACCTTGATAGCATCGCTGATCTTCGCCCTAGGTATATTGTTGAAACAACCAAAATTAACACCGATCAGTCAGATTTTAGTTCTGCATTTTTTGGCCCAGACAAACTTGTTTTTTCATCCACTTATCAAGCCAGTGGTCAACGTGATTACGATTGGACTGGCGAACCATTTTTGGACATCTATATCGCTGATATAGGCGAAGACGGCCAACTAGAAAATACGGAACAAATTGAGGGTGACATCAACACTGCTTTTCATGAGTCGTCCGCTGTTTTTACTAAAGATTTAGATCGAGTTTATTTTACCAGAAACAATTACAAAAACGGCAAAAAAAGATCAGATCGTAAAAACACTGTTCGTTTAAAATTACTGACTGCCACTGTCGATGACGATGGCAATTGGAGTGATGTGGAGGAATTGCCCTTCAACAATGATAATTATTCTGTTGCACATCCAGCTCTTAGTTTGGATGGAAAAAAACTCTATTTTGCTTCTGACATGCCTGGCACCACTGGAGAATCGGATCTTTGGTATGTGGACATTTATAAAGATGGTTCATACGGTGATCCCATCAATTTGGGTCAAAAAGTAAACACAGAAGGGCGAGAATCTTTCCCTTATATTGCTGAGGATGGGGTCTTGTATTTCACCTCCGATGCGTTGGTTGGCTTTGGTGGTTTCGATCTGTTTAAAGCCGAGTTGACCAACTCGGGGATTGCAAGAGAACCTGAAAATATGGGACTGCCAATAAATTCGGCAGGCGATGACTTTGGATTCTTGTTGCAAACAGACACTAACACAGGTTATATTTCTTCCAATCGAGATGGAAACAGAGGAAGTGCTTCAGATCAAATTTACTATTTCAAGCCGAGTAAGTGTGTGGTGGAAATCGCAGGGATTGTCACAGACGCTGACACAGGCAACTTGATGTCGGGCGCAACTGTCAAACTTCTCGACATGGGCATGAATGTTATCGCAGAGCAAATAGTACAGCAAGATGCTAGTTACTCTTTCCCAGAGCAAGTGGAGTGTGGACAAGCATACTATTTGGTCACAGAAAACGGGTTGGCATATTCCATAGCTGAAACAACTTTTATTGCTCCGACGACCTCCCAAACCGTCAGTGTTGACATGGCAATTGAAACCTATTCGCAAGACTGCCCACCCTATGACTTGGGCTGTTTGTTAGGGCTCAATCCAATCTATTTTGACTTGAACAAATATTATATTCGTCCAGATGCTGAAATAGAGTTGACTAAGGTTTATAATGCGATGATTCGATTTCCAGAAATGATTATACGAATCGAGTCTCATACCGACTCACGAAGCCCGCAATCCTATAATTTACGTCTTTCTCAAAACCGCGCCACATCAACTAGAAACTGGCTGATTCAACGTGGCATTGCCCCATCACGCTTGTCTGCAGTGGGCTATGGTGAAAGTCAACTCATTAATCGATGTGCCGATGGGGTGCCTTGTACAGAAGCAGAACATCAGCTCAATCGTCGATCGATGTTTATTATAGAGAATTACAGTATGTTGCCAACCAGTGGGACCACTTATTCAAATCGTGCTATACAGCCCTCTCCCTCAATGGCTAGACCTGTTTCGAATACACCAACGACCCAAGTATCACTACCGATACCACCAAGATCGCAAAGTCGACCTTCAGCTACACCCCCAGTTGTTGTACCCCCAGTACGAGTGAACACACTTCAGCAAACGAATTTACCACAAGCCGTGGCACCAACACCCGTACAAACAATACAGCGGCAATCAGCCATTGCATCTCAACCCAATGCTACTCCCGATCAAGAACCAGCAAGGATTGTTATTAAGGTAAACCCTAAACCCACAGTTCAAAATACATCAAACACCAATGCCGGTGGAGAAAAAATAACAGGACAACCTATTGTTCGATCAGCTAATGAAGCACTTCAGATTCTTGAAACGCATCGAAATCAATCGAAAGATGAAACAAATGATCTAAAACAAAATCAAACTAAAACCACACCCAATACAAACCCACAGGCGATTGTAATTAAAATTAAGCAGGACTCACCGCCACCTCCAAGAAAGCCAATCCCAACACTATTAAATCCACCCAACCAAAATAAAATGGCAAATGGAACTATTTCGAAAGTTCGATCGGCCAAAGAGGCACTTAAAATTTTGGAGAATTACCGCAACAATAAGCTGGGCGGTATACCCAATGCGACAAAACTGACAAATGCGACGGCCAAACCAAATAATGATTTATTGCCTCAAAATTTACCTAATGAAAAAGCACCAGCAGATACCCTAAATGAAATTTTAACTCATATAAAAGCGAACAATAATTATATCACATCAACCAACATGCAAAGTATTTTGGAACAGTCACATGTCATATATGTTGTACAAATTGCTGCACTGATCAATAGACGTGATGTAAATCACAAAGTCTTTCGGGGCTTGGGAGGCTTGTCGATTGAAAAATTTAAAGAATTCCATCGCTATTTATATCGACCGACTACTAGCTATAAGCAAGCAAAAATGGCCCAGCGACATGTAATTTCAAAGGGCTTTAAAAAATCATTTATTGTGGCTTATGTCAATGGAAAACGTACATCGGCGTGGGAGGTAGCAAGGATGAGCTACAATAACTAATTCAATGAGATTATTGTTGTGAAGTAAGGAAATTCCACAGCAGGGAATTAAACGATTGCCCATCGATTTCATGATCAAACCACTGATGACCCCCATTCTCAACCTTGTAATGCATCACTTGTGTATTATTAATTCCCTTTGAATAAGTATAATGATAAATTGTATCTTTTTCAAAGATATAATTGCTTTCCTGTGCTATAGTAGAGGTTTGATTTACGCTGTTCCAAAATGAAATCACCTCGTCTATACTAGCTATATCTGAAGAGCCATAATATGGCAAAATATCATTGGCAGTACCATGAGCGATAAATGCATTGATAGGTGATGGCGCACAATCTACAAGGTTAAGCTGTGCGGCAGAAACAGCAGCAAAACCTGCAATGGTTTCATTAGAAAAGCAAGCCAAGGCGTAACTAAACATTCCTCCCGTTGAAAATCCAGCAGCATAAACACGTTCTGGGTCTATTGATAGCTGTTTTTGTAAGTCGACGATTAGGTTTTCGATAAAGCCAATATCATCAAAATCTGTTATATTATCTTCTGAAAATGGCGCTGCATTCCAAACTGAAAAACCAGAAAATAACAAAGCTTGTGGATAAATCAAAATCATTTCCTCTTGCTCAGCAACCTCTCTAAAATCAGATTCATTTTCAATATAATCTTTTGCGTTCCCTCCAAATGCATGAAAATTTAGCAAAACAGGATGGTTTGTATTTTTGTTGTAAGTGGTAGGAACATAAACAAGGTATTCACGCTCCTCACTATCGTAAAGTATGCTTTGCGTGATTAGTTCTCCTGGAATAAAAGGAGAATCTTCTGGGGAGCTTAAAATTGATTGGGAGGAATTACAACCAAAAAACAATAAAAAAGTTAAAAACAAAGTAGCAGATAGTAATGAGTTTTTCATTCTTTAAATTTAACAAAATAAATATCATTATTAATACAAAAGTCATTTGCTTTCACTGTTGATAATCATACGGTCAATTAGGATTTATTATCTTTTGGACATGAAAACGCTACACCTTCTGGTTTTTATCGGAATAGTTCATATTACTGAAGCTCAAACTTTGGTTGTTTTGGGCACTCTTCAAGACGGTGGATCTCCGCATATGGGTTGTGTAAAAAGCTGTTGCGATGCGGAAAGACCTAATGATTATGTTGTCAGCCTAGGGGTTATCGATGAGTCTAAACATCTTCTTTTTGATGCTTCGCCCGATATTGTTTCCCAAACTAATTATTTACAGTCCATATCTCCCGCGAAAGAGTTGGAGATTTTTTTAACACACGCTCATATGGGACATTATGCAGGTCTTATTCACTTGGGGAAAGAATCAGCAAACACAAAAAAAATACCAGTTTATGCCATGACCCGAATGGCTAAGTTTTTACAAAACAATGGTCCATGGAGTCAATTGATAGACTTCGAAAATATTTCGATCCAGCCTTTACAAAATAAAATTTCAGTTTCAGTATCTCCCCGCCTGACAGTTACTCCTCTTTTAGTACCTCACCGAGACGAATTTTCTGAAACGGTTGGCTTTCTGATTGCTGGTCAATCAAAACGCGTTCTTTATATTCCTGACATTGACAAGTGGGATTTATGGGAAACGGACATAAATGAGTTACTAACTCAGGTTGATTATGCTTTTCTGGATGCTACTTTTTTTGAAGATGGTGAAATTTTTAGACCAATGTCTGAAGTACCACACCCATTTGTTGAGGAGAGTATAACACGTTTTAAATCGTTAGCTGTTGAAGAAAAAAACAAAATCTACTTCATTCATTTAAACCATACAAACCCAGCACGGGATACTGGTTTTAAAGGAAGAGTGGGTGTCGAAGAGAAAGGATATCACTTTGCTACTTTTGGCATGCGTTTTTCACTCGATTGATTTATGCGCGGTTTTTGGGTTTTTTATCAGGAATACGACCTTGATTACCCATTCCATCAATGTCAAGTTGGTCGTAGGCATCGGCATGTTCTCTTCGTTGAATGCGATGTTGTTTTCCGATTATGCGTAGTAAAAAATAGACATAAACGATAAAAATCGTGAGCCCAACAAAAAACATCACTTGGTTAATCATCACGTCTTCTTTGGCGAATTGCAATAGAAAGAGATAAAATGGATGGTACCCAAATACCAACAAAAATGCCCTCTAATTTATTGCCCGAAAACCACAGAAATACTGAGTATAAAAAACTGAAAAATGCTAGTATAATAGGGTAATATTTTTCTAGAAATCGCATCATAAATCTAAGTTACAAATTTTAAAATAAATGGTTATTGCCTTGAACCTAACTTCAAGTCTCTTTGGATATCTTTTTTGACCACGCGTAAGTATTTTTCCCGTTTTTTGGTAGAAACAAAAGGGACCGACCAAAACTGTTTTGTTTTGAACCACAATGACCACCTCCAACCGAATACAAAACTGTAAACACCCATAACGAGTCGAAGTTTGACAGAATTCAAGTAAAGGGTACGTACAGGAAGAGATGGTGCACCGTGTGTGACATAGGTTCTAATTTTTTTATCTTTAAAAAACGGTTTGGGGTAGGCATATGTTTTGGTGATATTGATAAATTCATATGCAAAACCGGGGGTCATTACCTCGTCGAAAAAAATTTCGGTGCGAGGGGTCAATCGAAACCACCATACGGGAGAAACGATATAAATCCACTCTGCCCATGTGACTAACTCTTTGTATTTATCAATCACAGCGGTTCGTGGACGTGTAAAGCTATCGCGATACAAATCGATTATTTCCATCTCTTGTCCACCGGCTTTAATCTCTGATTTGATTGTAGAAAAAATGCCGTTATAACAAAAGGATTGTTGGTCAGGATGACCAATCACGATTAAATTTTTCATAGCTTATTTTAAAACAAAAATAATAAAATACTATTTGAAGATTATTAATAATTTTTTATATAATGATGTTTTGGATGTAAGCTGGCAGCTCTTTGATTGAAGGAATACATCCTTGGGGCTGAATACTTGAGGCTTCTACTAAAACTTTTCGGTACTTTCCTGTTTGTACCAAAACAGTGTGCATTCCCAATTGATTAGCCCCTCCAATGTCATTGATCAAATCATCCCCAAC
>CACOXF010000022.1 GCA_902631125.1 uncultured Bacteroidota bacterium | reverse complement strand
ACTTGGGGTTGAAACAATCATCACATCAAAAATCGAACATCACGCTGTTCTTCATGCAGTCGAAAGCCTAGAAAAAAAAGCCAATGTATCAGTCAAATATGTCAAGGTTTTACTTGACGGATCGCCTGATATTGATGACCTTGAAAGACTTCTGCTAAAAGATAACACTAAGAAATTGGTGAGCCTCATCCACGTTAATAACGAATTGGGTACGATTATTGATTTGGAAACCATTGGAAATCTTTGTCGAAAAAACAATGCGCTTTTTCATTCTGACACAGTCCAATCGATAGGTCACTACCGTTTTAATTTACAAGAACTACCAATTGACTTTTTAGTTGCAGCAGCACATAAATTCCATGGTCCAAAGGGTATTGGTTTTGTTTTTATTCGAAAAGAAACAGGTCTTCAAAGTTTACTGTTTGGTGGAGGTCAAGAGAGGGGTCTTCGTGCAGGAACAGAGAGTGTTCATAATATTGTTGGGTTGGGGGAAGCTTTTTCACATGCTTACTCGAATTTGGACGACGATCAATTACAAATAGCTGATCTTAAAAGCTATTGCATAGAACAACTTGCGAGCAAAATTCCAAACCTTTCTTTCAATGGTTGCTGTGACGATTTAAAGAAGAGCACTTACACAATTTTAAATATTCGAATCAAAATGAGTGCAGACAAAGCAAATTTACTTGGGTTTGCCCTTGACTTAAAGGGAATTTGTTGCTCCAAGGGAAGTGCTTGTCAAGCAGGAAGTGAAACGGGTTCTCATGTGTTGAATCATATCCTTTCAGAAAAGCAATTGCGATCTCCGTCGATTCGTCTATCCTTTTCTAAATTCAATACCAAAAAAGACATTGATCACCTTGTGAATGTATTGAAAGAATACATCAACTCTTAAAAACGAGTATTCAATTTGATGTTAAAAACTCTTGGGGTCATATAATTTGGGATACCAAATTGTGACTTGCTAGAAACGTCTCGTACCCATGTCATTGTAATTGCATTTTGAACATCAAAGACATTGAAAATTTCAAAGCCAACCATCAGATCTTTAAAAAAAGGTAACCTCTTTTTCTTTTCATCGTTAATGACATAAAAAAATCCTAAATCAGCTCGTTTATAGTCTCTCAGGCGACCAGTATAATTGTATGGATCTGCATAGTTTGGGGCACCCCCAGGAAGACCAGAATTATAGATGAGATTTAAATTCATTTTTAAAAAAGGCATGGAGGGCACATAATCTTGGAAGAGCATGGCAAACTTAAAACGTTGATCAGTAGGTCTTGGAATATATCCTCGATTGTCTCTGTTTTCCTCAGTTGACATCAGCCCTAGGCTAATCCAAGATTCTGTTCCGGGAACAAACTCTCCATTTAATCTTAAGTCAAGACCATAAACATATCCCATCGTGTTGTTATTGGCCTCATAACGAATTCTAACATTTTCTACAGAATAGGCATTGATTTTATCTAAATTTTTGTAGTAGAGTTCAGATTCGAATAAAAATGGGCGATCCCAAATGGAAAAGTGATATTCATTTCCAAAAGAGACATGGATTGCTTTTTGCGCATCAACCTCAGGGTTAATGAGTCCTTCGCTCATACGCAATTCTCGATAAAATGGAGGCTGTGCGTAGATACCTGTTGCAAAACGATACAGCAAATAGTCTTTATTTTTTGGCCGAAAACTCAGCTGCAACCTAGGGCTAATGATGTATTTGGACTTTTCATTGTTTAATTGCCAGTGCTGCCCACGAATTCCTGCTGTAAGCCAATACAGTGTGTTTTTAGCCAGACCCCTATGACTCCACTGAAAATAGCCAGTCATTCGCTGGATCTGAGTCGCATTGGTTGCTCGGACATACGCAAAAGGGATGAGTGGGCCTCTAAAGGATGTGTAGGGTTGGTCATTTGTAATTGTGCCACTAGGTGGCCGAATTGAGAAACCTGCAGAATCTACAACCTCCCACTCAACAAGGCGATCATCTATATTTTCTTTTTTATATCCAACTCCCCAATCGATTTGATTCTTACCATCGATATGCTTCACTTTGAGTTTTGCGCTGATGATTTGAGCAGCGTAATTGTTTCGCCCATGGGTGAGCTGTGAACCAACGCCCTTTGTAAATGTAACTTCCCCCAAGTTGTCACCACCAATGGATGTATCGGGTTCTCCAAGTCGGTATTGAGCCAAAATATCAAAATGCTCTTTTTCAACAGCCTGATAGTTTGACAAAATCAACCGATAGCTATTGTTGTTATTTGGAATCCAAATCGTTTTTAATGCTCCAGTGAAGGCAGTGTAATTGTCATTTTCGTTTCCATCATAATAGACGACCAATGATTTTGGTTGTTCTATCGTACCAAAATTTGTTTGCCTAAGAATTGGTTCGTATCGATATTTATTAATAGAAAAAGCGCCGAGTGCATTAAAAAACAACTTATCGGAATGATAATAAGTTGCAAAGGTTTGAAAATCTGTAAAACTAGGACTGAAATTGGTCTCTATTTCTTTCTTATCGACAAGCAAACCATTATCTCTATGACGAAAACCACTGATCACATTCCACTTTCGATTTCCAAGAGCCAAACTCAAATTCGTTTCCAATCGACTCAATGTCAGTTGCGTTTGATTTTCTAAAAATCTTTTATAAGTGATGTCAAGAACAGACGACATTTTGTCTCCATAAGATGCTTCAAACCCACCAGCTGAAAATTGGACTTGTTGAATCATATTTGGGTTAAGAAAACTCAAACCCTCTTGTTGTCCAGATCGAATCAATTGAGGTCGATAAACTTCGATTTCGTTGACATAGACTAAATTTTCGTCATAGTTACCCCCTCTAACAGCATACTGCGTACTTAATTCATTATTTGAGTTGACCCCTGGCAAACTAATCAGCAGGTTTTCTACTCCTGCATTTACACCTGAAATATTACGAATTGTTTCTGGGGTCAAAGCTGTCATTCCTTTGACCACTCGCTCTTGATTGGCCTGAACAATCACCTCAGCAATTTGCTCTTCCGATTCCTTGATCACAGGGTTAAATTCATAGACTTCCCCTGGAAATAGTTGTAATTTTACAACACTATTTTCATATCCAATATGTTGAAAGATAATTTGGATGCGTTTGTTAGATTGTACATGCAAAGAATAAAAGCCATTTTCATTGGTAGTTGTGCCACCCAATTCCGAAACAACAGTTACATTCTGAATCGGTTTTTGACTATCATCAGTAATTATGCCACGCACAGTCGCTTGTTGGGCAATCGAATTCCCATAGCTGAAAAAGCAAAATAAGGTAAAGAATATATTTTTCATTTTCTGAAGAATTCCAATATGTGGGTCGATTCGTTTCCTACATTGTCGATAACGTTAATTTCAAGCGTATGTTTTGTACCTTTCAAAGTAAAGTACTCATCAAAGTTGAATAAGAGTTCTTTTTTCTTGGGTTCATACTCAAATAAAGCCCATTTTCCATTGATCTTGGCATGATAGGAATTGATTCCTGTTTCCTTGTCATCAATTCTAAATCGCAAGGTTTTAAAATTGGATAGCCATCGCTGATCATATTGTTGCAATGGTTTAATAGATGGTGGAATTGTATCTTGCTCAACAGAGTAGATTCCTGTTTTTTTGGTTTTTGCAACAAACTGATTATCACGAATGGTGTTGCTTACAAAACTGATTTTCTCCTTTTTAGATTTGACACCCAAATAGTGTCCAATAATAGAGTCGGGGGCGTTGATTTTGATTTGAAAATCTTTTCGTAGCGCTACGTGATCTGCCTCGACTTTCAGTTCATTATCCTCAAACCCAAGTTGAAATCGGCTTGTATCATACACCCCATTTTTTGGAATATATATTTCACCACCATCATAAAGGAACAAGTAATCTCTGTTTGTTTCAATTTCTTTACCCTCTGGGCCTTTTTTTTGTAGTACTTTAACATCTTGATTTTTCCCAACGATAGGTACGAGTAGGTAGCGATTGTTTTGATTGGCATCCTCAACTTTGATTTGGTAGGCATAGTTTTTTTGCACCTCGACTTCAATATATCCATCATCAACATGATTGAAAAATGCCAATTCATTAGAAGATGACCGAAAAAGTTTTTGCACACGCTGCCGCGTTCGACTGTACCTTTTATAATCAATAAGTGTTGGTAGATACTCAGAGTCTGAAAAACGAATTTTTGAAAACTGTAGACCTTTGACTTGTATGCCATTCAATTTTGCAGTGATGCCATAAACACCATTTTTATTATATGTATTGTCATGCCGATCATATGTGATAATCCCCAATCCAATTTTCCCAATAGCCTCAATTTTTTCAGCAACGTAGATGCTGTCATTAACTTTTCGAAACGGGATTTGAAGTTCTTGTTGTGATGCGTTTACAATCGCATTTTCACTTATTGGATAGGCGAATAAAGCTTTGATTTCTGGTCTAACAGAGTCTTTTATATTATAGTGGGATAGGAGAGGGTTAATTGGTTTTTGTGAAATTGTTTCGCGAAGTTCAAAATGAAGATGAGGGCCAAATGATCCTCCTGTATTTCCTGAAAAACCAATAATCTGATTTTTCGAAACTGGTAGTTCTTCAGGATTCAAAAAAAGCTCAATTTCAAAAGATTCAGCATTGTATTGTTTCTTTCTCACTTTCTTTTCAATAGCGGAGGAGAATTTTTTTAAATGAGCATAAACAGACGTATTTCCATCTAAATGATTGATGTATATAGCCTTCCCATATCCGTATGTTGAGACCTTAATACGTGATACATAGCCATCTGAAACCGCCTTGATTGGAAAACCCTCGCGTCCTTGTGTTTTAATATCAATTCCTGCATGTATGTTCGTACTTCTCAGTTCACCAAAAGTGCCAGATAGGAATATCGGAATGTCGATGGGAAGCGCGTAATCATGTAGATCATTGTTTTGGGCACAAAGTACATGTGAAATCAAAAACACGAATAGTCCCAGAGATCCTCGCATGATGTAAAAATAAGGGTTTACTACAAAAAGTAAAAGTATGTATTGCTTGCTTTGGTTGATCTAATCTTTTACCTTTGAGAAGTATAAATAAAATTTTATGCAAAGCACGACCCAACTTGTCGATTCCATTGCCAACCGATTGCAAGTTGTTGTTGAGCAAATAAAGAATTTGCAGAATGAAAACAAAAATTTGAATGAGCAGCTTGATGTTTCGAAACAAGAGTTGGAACAAAAAAGTAATATGATACGTGATCTGCGAATGAAATTGGAGTCTGCGAAAACAGCCAAATCGATAAAAGGAGTTGGCCAAAGTAGCACCAAAGCCAAAACACAAATTGATAAACTCATCGCTGAAATAGATGCGTGTTTAGAATTTTTATCACTATCATAAAAAATGCAAAAAATTAAAATTTCAATTGGGGATCGAGTTTACCCTCTAAGTGTTACAGAGGGACAAGAGGCATTTTTGAGAGATTCGGCCAAGCAAATCGAGAAAATGATGAAGCATTATGAGCAAAATTATGCTGTACAAGACAAGCAAGATGTTTTAGCTATGTGTGCTTTGCAGCTTGCCCTCCAACTTCGCCAGGAAGGAAAAAAAAGTAGTGAAAATACTGACGAAATTGAAAAAAAATTGCGTAATATAGATGAAATGTTATCTACGCTAACATAGCGACATAAGTTCATTGATTACAATTCATAGCCTGCATTGGTTTTATTTTTGATAAACTCAACACTAATTCAATTAAAAGAGGTGAGTTTAAGTTGCAAAAGCAAGCCGCCGTCGAGCGGATCCTTGAACAATTTTGTAGCCTCAAACCTGTTTATTTCAGAGTTTATACAAAACTCTTCTAGTGTGGGCTTTTTTAATAGTTGGTAGGGATTTTATTTTTCTCAAACATCATATGAATCCATAAAATCAACACCCCAAATCCGACAGCTGTAACAATGAGAACTGAATTCAATAACCCCTCAGTTCCAAAAGAAAGCTTAACCAATATTGTGGAAATCACAAACCCTGAGTTGCGTATCACTTTATTGAACTTGTCCGTGTGTGTGAAAGAAAACAACAACAGTAGTACATCAACAAGTATTAGTACAGTGAAGAACTCGTCAAAAAATAGGTTGTTGATATTTGCCAAGTCAGTTATATCGGAAGGATTTAGAAAAGTGATGTACGCCCAATTTCCAAAGGCATAAAGAGCCATTAAAAAAAACAATGGAACCAAGACTAAAGCAATCTTCTTTTTAATTTGGATAAAACGTATGATTTCAGGCCTTGTTTCAGTGTACTTTAGCAGTTTTCGCACGCGATATTTATTCATTTTGTAGAACAGATGAATCAAAATGAACAGAATGATTGTTCCCAACAAATCGTATGTAAATTGTAGGTCTTCTTTGATGCTAAACCAATTATCACTCAGTTCAAGTTGCGACAAATCTTTATACAATCTGCGAATGACAATCAGCATGATAATTTCATATTGCTTTCCAATATAAATCGTCATTGATTTTGGTAAATAATAAATCAATAGATAAACCTCATAAAGAAGAATAAAGGAAAAAGGTGTGTAAATCGCAGCAATGGGGCTTGAGAAAAAACTAGAACCTTCATATTGACTTCCAAAGACACCAAATTGGTTGAGAAAAATTAAAATCAGGTGAACAATAAAGCTGAAAATTGCAATATTGATGATGATTCTTTCACTCATCTTTTTTGATTTTTCAGAAAAAAGGTTTTCGATGAGTGTTTTCATTTTTTATATATTTTGAATCTAAATTTATAAATTTAAATTGAATATTGCTGTAGCGTTAATTATTTTCCAAAGAATGGTGATTTTTAATTAAATTAATTTTTGTCCTACATAATCTCTTTCTTATATTTCAAGAAATTAATAACATGGCTTCATTAGATCCCTTTGAAGGCGCGCTTGGAACGAGGCTGGCAAAGCATTTGTTGCGTAGGGCTACTTTTAATATTTCCCAACAGAGAATTGATCAATATGCTGCTTATAATGTAGAACAGGCAATTTCTCAATTGCTTGCTCCGAGCGTCAAAAATCTAAACCAACCAATCCACTACGTTAATGGTGGGTTAACCCAACCAACTCCTTGGATCAATGATGATCCTGACTATGGAGCTGTCAATGAAAATAACAGTTCGGGTGCCCAGAGACTAAACAATTTTCTAGATGGGTGGTGGATGGATGAGGCAAGAAGAGACACTTCGTTGCGTTCAAAAATGACTTATTTTTTGTTCACCAACCTGACAGCTCCTCAAAAAGACAATGGTAAAAGTTCGTATTACTATGATTATTTGATGCTGCTTGAACATTTCTGCCTTTCAGATTGGAAAGAGCTGATTTTCCAAGTCTCTATCAACCCTAGAATGCTTGAATTTCTAAACAATGACCTCAATACCAAAGGGTTAGTTAACGAAAACTACGCCCGGGAACTTCTTGAGCTTTACACCATAGGGGTAGGCAAACCCTTATATATAGATGATAATGGTAATATTGCCTTTGACGGCGATCCTTTAAACTATTCTGAAACAATTGATATCCCTGAAGTTGCTCGGATTTTGACAGGGTGGAGGTTTGATAAAAGCAATCGTCCTGGTATGCCATTGAATGGGACTGAAAATGGTAATCTACCGACTGGATATGCATTGCCTGACGAACATGATTTTGATGCAAAACAATTGAGTGAATATTTTGATAATTATCAAATTGATGCTTGGGATCCCACAGGCAGAAGTGAGAGCGATAAAAAAGCCCAAATGGAATCTGAGCTAAGAGGTTTGATTGATAAAATCTTGGAACAAGTTGAAACGTCAAAATACATCTGTAGAAAACTATACCGATTTTTTGTTTCTAGAAATATTTCAGAAGAGATCGAAGATGACATAATTGTTCCTTTAGCAGCAAGATTTAGAACAAATTACAACTTGACAGAAGTAATTACTGAACTCTTAAAGAGTAAGCATTTTTATGATGCTGACGACACAGATTCGTCGGATGAAATTATAGGAGGATTAATTAAATCACCACTCGAGCTATTACTGCAAACCATTACATTGCTCAACTTTCCTGTTCCTGACCCTATAACTAAAGGTGAGCTCCACTACAGAGTATTTTACGAGAATAAGATTATCAAAAAATTCTTGGATATCAGTGCCCAGCCAATTTTTGGAGATGTAAATACTCCTCCTGCTGGTTTTCCTGCTCACTATTCCTCGCCCAATTTTGATAAAAGTTGGTTTAACTCCTCCACCATTATCCCTAGGTACAACATCTGTAAAATTGTTTTCTTCAAAGGAAATTTTGGTTTCAATCCAGGCGACTATATCAAAGAAGTTGTACCAAATCCTTCAGACCCTGAGGAAATAGTAAATGTACTAACTAACATGTTCTTTCCTGAGACTCCATCCCTAGAAAGAAAACAATATTTTATCGATACGTTTTTATTTGATGGTGGAAGTCTTTTACAACAGGGAGATGAGAAATATTATTATTGGAACTCCCTCTGGTCAGATTACCTCGGTGGAAAAAAAGAAAACACAGTGCATAGTATTTTAGAATCCTTAATTGAAGCCTTAATCTGGTCACAAGAATATCAGACAACCTAAGCCATCATTATGAAAAGAAGAAAATTTATTCAACTCTCCTCATCTGGTTCCTTGGCTGGATTCATGTTAAACGGTCATATGGTCAATGCCTTCACACGAACAAAACTACTTGATAATGTCTCAGAAGATATCATTCGGGATAGATGTATAGTGATGATTCAACTCAGTGGTGGGAATGATGGTTTGAATTCGATTATTCCCAAAAATCAATATGACAAATATGCAAGTATTCGCCCCACGATTCGCATTAAAGATACAGGATCAAATAAAGGAATTGAACTTGATTCTTCTTTGAGCGTGCAAGAGCAAACACTTTTGCACCCCAATTTATTAGCCTTGAAAGAATTGTGGGACGAAGGAAAGCTAAATATCGTTCATGGGGTGGGATATCCTCAACTCAACAAATCTCACTTCAGTGGCAGGGCCTTGATGTCGAGAGGGGGTGATGGAACGGACGCAAATAGCAACAAACCTGATGGTTGGATGGCGAGATATTTAAATTCTGCTTTTGATTACACAACATATGATGATCCATTGGGAATACAGCTAGGAAATAAAAAACCAGCAGACGAATTTCATTCGGATGCTGAACATAAAGTCGATATCAATTTGTCTGGACAGGATACTGCTGGATTCTACTCTCAGTTGTCCAATATCGGAAACCCATTGGCAGATTATAATGGTCAATCTTCAGAATATATTGATAACATCAATTTTATCAATGGGATGGAGGTGACTGCAACCAACTATGCTTCAAGAATTAGCTCTGTTTTCAATGCAGGAACAAATAATGTAACCTACCCTCAATATGATCTTGCTGACCAACTAAAGACAGTGGCAAAAATGCTTTCTGGGGGTTCAAAAACAAAACTCTTTTTGTTGCGTATCGATGGATTTGATAACCATGCTAATCAGGTTGACAGCCAAACCAATAGTCATTTGGGTAAGCACGCCGACTTGCTTTTGGAGCTCAGCGAGTCCATCAAAGCATTTCAGGATGATTTAGAGTCTTTGGGAATTGATCAAAATGTGGTCACCACTACGTTTACAGAATTTGGAAGAAAACCAATCGAAAACGCTAACAAAGGAACAGACCACGGAAACCTCGGTCCAATGTTCGTCATTGGAACTGGCGTTGAGCCAGGATTCACAGGTGCTCACTTGTCTTTAGATTCTTTTACTTTGGGTGGTAATGTCAAGCATTTTGATCTTGATACCCAAATGCAACATGACTATCGACAGGTATATGCTGCAATCATAGGGGACTTTCTTGGCGCATCGTCATTGAACATTATTGAGACTGAATTTGATGCCTATGATCAGAATCGATTAAACTTAATCACTAGTCCAATTCTCAATAACCCATATGAGAAGTCGACCCACAGCGCTTTGCTGATTGTTGCACCCAATCCAGTAGTGAATGACACAATGATTCAGTTTAGCAGCCCAATGTGGATGCGTGGACAATTACAAATCCATGATTTACAGGGGCGTATCGTTCAAGAATTGATCGCTGACTTTTCTTCTGGTAAAAATCAAATCCCATTGCATTTGTCGCATATTTCAAAGGGGTTGTATGTCTTAACAGTTCTTGACGACAAAAACAAAACCCTGGCTTCAACAAAGTTTAGAAAGCAGTAAATTATATACCCAAAAAAAGCCCATATTTTGTGGGCTTTTTTGTTTGCTAGCATTTTCTATTAGAATATATAGCGCAGTCCAAATTGCATTTGCCATCTCGAATGTAAGCTTGAGTCATAAACAAATGAATCGACAAGGTTACTATCAAATGTATAGGTCGGAACGTCTCCTGTAATAGTAACACTCACAGGCTGAATAGAGTTC
Organism: uncultured Bacteroidota bacterium; assembly: GCA_902631125.1. Classification (GTDB taxonomy): domain Bacteria; phylum Bacteroidota; class Bacteroidia; order Flavobacteriales; family Flavobacteriaceae; genus UBA724. The sequence continues at coordinate 8,746 of CACOXF010000022.1, read as the reverse complement.
GGCTGTTGTACAAGACCCCAATCAGAACTGATTAGGTTACCAAAGTTGAGGATATCTAAGCTAAACTGAACAACGTTTGTTTTTCCAGAAGCTCTTTTAATACGGTAATCCTGTAAAAAGCGAACATCCCAACGACTTGTCCATGGGCTAATAGCGCCATAGCGTTCAGCATACTGTCCTCTGCGGCTATTCAAATACTCGTCCTGTTCGATAAAGGCGTTATATGCACTGGCATCTGCAGGATTTGCAAAATTCATTTGCATGACCTGCGAGCTAGTTGGCACATAAAGGAGGTCATTTCCACCTCTTCCGTCCCCGTTGATATCACCCGCGTAGGTATAGCTATACCTTCCTCCTCTGTTGTACTCAAAGAAAGTTGTTATGGTTGATCCCCATCGATTATTGGTTCCATAGTTCCAAGACTGACTAGCAACACCAACGACTCGGTGCATGTCGCCATACTTAGAATAAGATAGTGTTTCTGCATTAGCATCACCAACAACTGGATTAAAGTCAAAGGCATCACCGGTAATCTCTGCTTCGATAGAGTTGACGTCTTTGGCATTTAAATGGTTGTACGCTAGACTTGTGTACAACCCGCTGTCAAAAGTTTGTTCAAGTTTTAGAGAGTAATTCCATATTCTGCCTAAATCGGAATTGGAGAAAACATAAGCACTTGCATTGGCAGGAAATGGCACATCAACTTGCACAAAATCATTGGCAGTATATATTGCACGATTATCAACTCCTGCCAAAGAACCTGAAGGCTTTTTGAAGCCCCAGTTTTGTACTTGAGGTCCATTGATATCCTTAGTGTAAGAAACATCAAGTGAAAGAGTTAACCCATTGTCATACTCTTGGTCGATTCCTAAGTTGGTTCTCCAAACTTGTGGAAATTGATAATCAGGGTCAACCATTTGGTGGAACCACCAGTTTGGGTTGCCAATTTGGTTTCCTAGCCACACAAATGGGAAACGACCAGTAAATAGACCAGACCCACCACGCAATTGTGTAGTATCATCCCCATTCACGTCGTAATTAAAGCCTACTCTTGGAGATATTACCCATTTGTCAGTAGGCATTTTCGTATTATCCAATAATTGTACCTGCCCTGTGTTTGGATTTACATATGGCGTTCCTGGTGCATAATCACTAGTACCGTCAATTACATCTTGTGCCTTTTCACCTGAATCAAAGTACAATGGCTTGTCCATTCTTACACCATAGGTTAACTTAAATTTGTCATTGACAAACCATTCATCTTGTACATAAAATGACATTTGTCCGACGTTGGTTTCGGCCAGCGACCAGCTGTTTGTATCAAAAGTTGACTGTGCTGCAGCAATTGCATCTCCAATGAGACCATTATTAACAGCATCTATAAAATCACCAACAGAACCAAATGCACCAAATGCACCAGCATATCCCCTATCATCACTAAAGCCATAGACTCCAAGGTTAAAGGAGTTGTCAAACTCAAATTTTTCATAAGAAAAACCTAGGGTGTATGTGTGATTGCCCTTAACATAGGTCAAATTATTAGTCAACTGCATCACTTTTTGATCGAGTTGGTTATTAATTGAAAATGGCTCGTGACCTACTACAATGTAGTTGGCGCCTGCACCATCTTGTATAGTCATAGCAGGAGCTGGACTTGACATTGGATTACGGAAGTCGTCGAAGTGGCTATACCCAACCTGTAGTTTATTGGAAACCGCATCACTAAGTGATGAATTAAGCTCCATTTGATAAGAATTCAATTTGTTATTGATCTGATAACCTGAATTTTCAAATTGTAATATCGAAGCATTCGGACCTCTAAATCCAAGTGCTGTTGGGTGTGCGGGCTTATCTTTTGAAGCATCTAAAAAATTGTAGATCAACGCCATTCTGTGATTGTCATTGATATTCCAGTCGAACTTTATAATTCCTTTTGTAGAGCCAGCCTCATGAATAAATCCCTCATAAGCTCCCGTATTGTATCCTAGCCCGGACAAGGCAGATTGTATGGCCATCAAATCGGATTCTAACACTCGGGATTCATTGATACCACCAGTACCTCTATTTGGCAACCATGATTGGCCGAGATCTTCTCTTGTATCTTGCTCAAAATTGGCAAAGAAAAAAAGTTTGTTTTTGATAATTGGCCCCCCAACGCTTACACCTGTCTGCGACTGAAGAAGTTTAGGCACAAAGATACTTTGCCCTTTGATTATAGAACCTGTCATGTCCTCGTTTCTGTAAAAACCGTAAACAGTTCCTGTAAACTCATTAGTACCACTTTTAGTTACAGCATTCACTGAAGCTCCTGTGAACCCAGCTTGCGTAACATCGTAAGGTGCTGTTGATACAGTAATTTGTTCAATGGCATCAATCGAAATCGGCTGTGCCTCTGTTTGGCCACCAGGTGTTGCAGCATCCAATCCAAAGGGATTGTTAAAGATTGCCCCGTCAAGTGAATAGTTGTTGAACTGATCATTACGACCACCAAACGAACCATTACTTGCTGTTGGCTCAAGGCGTGTATAATCTGCAGCCGAACGACTTATAGAGGGTAGGGTCGAAAGCTGTCTTCTTCCAACACTTGTACGGGCTCCAGTGCGATCGCTGCTAAAAACGTTAGATGCATTAGCTGTAACAACTACATCTTTTAACTCCTGCGAGTCAGGTGTCATTGCAAGGGATATGGTTTCACTCTTACCAAGCGTCAGAAATATATTGTCAAAGTCTTGTTGATTGAACCCAAGATAACTTATGCTTACAGTGTAAGGACCTCCAACTCGCATGTTTACCATGTTAAAACGGCCGTCTTGGTTGGTCACAGCACCATAGGTTGTTCCTGTGGGTATGTGCGTAGCTACAACATTTGCACCTTCTAGCTCCATGTTAGCGTCGTCTACGATTACACCAGAGATAGATGATGTTGTCACTTGACCAGTTAAAAAACCACAAGTGATTAAGAATAGAAATATTAGTTTTTTCATATTTAATTAGGTTGTTATTTAATTTCTAAAATAAAACTCTTTGTGTCAGGAGAATAAAAATGTTAATAAAAGTTAAAAACTTTTAATAAAGTGTAATTTTAACTTACGGTCTTTCGGTTTAAAAGGATTTTTGTATTGCCTTAATCTATAGCGAACAGCGATAAACAAAGACAGGAGGGAAGTTGCGAATTGAAAAATTCATTTTCACTTTTCTAAAGTGTTTTTTTAATCTCTTGTAATCAAAGGGTGCATATTGAAATTGTAAAAACTGGCCCCGATCGTTTAAAAAACAGCTTGTATTTTGAAGTATATCTTCCTTTAATTCTAAAGAAAACATGGATAAAGGCAAGGATGATATTATGTGATCTGCCTTTTCAAAATTGTGTTTTTCAAGATAATAACCAATCTTTTCTGCACTGTCATGAATAATCACAGCTCTATCATCTACAGTTGTGTATTTGAGCTTTTTACAAAATGTTTCATTTGTTTCGAAAACCAAAAGTTTGCACGCAGGATTGATCAGCTTTAAAATTTCATGTGTAAAAACGCCTTGCCCCCCCCCCGAGCTCGACAATCACCTTAGCATTAGAGTAGTTAAGTTTTCCAAACATATACTTTCCCAACGATTTGCTGCTTGAAGAAACAGCTCCAACACTTTTGTTTTTGAGGAATTCGCTCAAATATGACATTTAGTTAAATTTTTTTGGTTTCGAATTTAATTAAATTTATTGAGCAAACTAAAGCCGCATTTATTAAAAAAATCCTCATAACAAAATTTTGCTTTTGAGGATTCTTTAACTCATCATTGAACGATTTTCAATTTATTTGATAAGAATTTTTTTGAAGAATCTATTTGTAGATATTTCCCTTTTAACTATTGGTGACAAAGCAATACTTATTGGAAGTTTTAGTTAATTAATATCTTATAGTTATTAAAATGATGGTTTTCTTTAACTTGCACTATATATATACCTTTTTTAATATTTAACGGCATTATATAACCTTTGCTTAAGGTGTTTTTAAAATGTTTGACTTGCGTTCCTAAAAGATTAAATACAGAAATTTCAAATGTTCCTGTTTCATGAAAATATATTTCATTAGAAATAATTGATGTCATCCTGCGTTGCTTAACATCTTCTATGCTTAGGCTTGTATCTACTGTAAAAGTTGATTTAAAATTTTCTCCCGTGTTATTGTCGAATCTATCACCTACGTTAGAAGTAATCTTCCAATATACTTCCAGGCTGTATGTTTCAGATGCATTTAGTCCTGCCAAAACGTCAGTCGAGTAATCTGTTTTTGCCCATTTCTGATTGCCACCACTACCATCAATATCGTTTTCTGACCAGGGTAATTCCAGTTCTGTAAAATCAGGAAGCGGATCAGGCATAGGATCAGCCACATAAATTCTGTAGTATAATTTAGCACCTGTAACATCACCACCATTATTCTTCCAAGATTTTATTTCACCACCTTTTAGCGTAAGTTTCGTTACACTTCCAAAAGAATGACCTGAATATGGAATTGTTCCACCATTGTTAATACCACCGTGGTAGTATTCAGTATTTCCATTGTCTAAAATTGCATATGTCTGGTAAATACCTGCATCCTGTCCACATAATGAAAAGAAGACAAAAAGTGATAGGATAAGTAAACCGGTTCTCATAATTAATTATTTAAAATAAAAAAAAATCATTACATACACCACTAGAGTTTCGTCAGACAGGACGAGCCTGTAAGCGTTATTGTTTCAGGACTTTCAAAAAGCCCCAAGCATTTGTGTTAGTGTGCCGAAGCACCACAAAATAATTTCCCTGTTTTTTGGGAGATGGAATTTGTAGCGTTTGCTGCTGGATTGATGTAGAACCATAAGCGATTTCAACACCTACTGTATTGTATATCTTCCAATCTATATTTCCAGAAAGTTCAGATGGTGTTTGAATTTGAATTCGATCAAGAACAGGGTTTTGAACGAGCTTCAAGCCTCGTAATTGATTGTGATTAGATACGCTAAAAGTGGCTTGTTGGTTTCCAAAAACTCTAAATTCACCTGGGTTCAAACTAATTCCTTGGTTGGTGTTACCTACTTCAAATGCTGTATTATCCATCAAATCATACCATGTGCCATCATAGGGAAAACCAGCAGGGATGCTCTGTGTATTAACATCAAAATTTGCAAGAATAACAACATTTTTCAATGATGTATTGGGCAAATTTTCGTTCCATATATAGATTCTCTGAAGTAGATTATTACTGTTGAATGGGCTTATAGCGGAGTTGGCTTTAAACACATTATTATTAGTTTTTAAGCTGTTCAGTACTGACCAGTCATCATAAATTTGTTTTCGTTGAGCGACGTTTAGCCAATTTTCATCCCACTGGAGTTGTGGTTTAGTGTCGAGTCTACAACCATCTACAGTTCCATCTGAGCAAGTTTCTAGCGATTGTTGCATTCCGAGCTCACCAAAGTGCCATATCATTTTTGGCCCTGGGATTAGTAAGCTCACAGCTCCAACTGCCGACATTCTGGATAGTGCAGTATTTAAGTTTTTGACGTTATGGTTGCTATTCGAGCTATTTCCATATTGAAGGTTTCTATACATGAGTCGCTCTTCGTCGTGACTTTCTGCATAACCAACCAATCGCTTTCCATTGAATCCTCGACTTTCTGACCGCATTCTATCAATATTTGCTTCTGACTCAAACCCCATGCTGAGCTGATTATATTGGCTTGTCATCTTACCCCATATCATAATGCCTTTACCCTCGTTGAGCTTATAGTTTGCCCATTCACTTTCCTCACTATCTCCACCAAGGTGCTCGAAAATCACATAATGATTTGGATCCAGCGACCAAGAATAATCTGCATATTCTTTGAGTATTGCCACACGATCCGCTTGATAATTATTGGTACATTCATCATCATTAGGGCCACAGTTTTGTGTAAACCCCTTTGTTAAATCCCAACGAAAACCATCAATTTTATATTCCTCAATCCAGTGTTTGATGACTCTTTTTGTAAAGTATTTGGCCAGGTCAGATTGATGATTAAAATCACTTCCAATGCTGTAACTGTGCTTGGCTTCGCTGTTGAAATAGGGATTTTCTGTTGAGGGGTCACCCCAACCATCTACATCTTCATCATCCATCCACATTCTAACGGCTGGTGCTCGTCCATAAGCATGATTTAAAACAAGGTCAAGAATAACTGCAATTCCATTTTTATGAAAGGTGTCTACGAGTTCCTTAAATTTTGTGGATGTTCCATAAAACTTGTCAAGTGCTAAGTGGAAAGCAGTGTTGTATCCCCAGCTCTCATTACCCTCAAACTCCATTACTGGCATGAGTTGAATGGCATTTATATTTAAGTTTTTAAAATAATCTACCTTATTAATGAGATCTTGAAAACTTCGATTTTCATCAAAATCACGAATCAACAATTCGTAAATCACTAAATCTTCCTTCGCAGGCTTATCGAAATTGGTGACCTGCCAATTGTAATCGGTTTGACTTGTCTGGAGTACAGTTACTTCTCTACTTTGGCCTGTAGGGTATGATGGCAAACCTGGGTAGGTAGTTTCAGGAATATAATCATCGTCAAAAGGAGACAAAACTAAAGTGGAGTAGGGGTCTGCAGTCTTAACAATTTGTGGCGAGTCTTCAACAGGGTCTACATCATATACCCAGTATTGATAGGAATAAATTTGATTGGGTGTAAGATCACTTAGCTCTAACCAAAACTTTCCTGTATCAGGGTCCTTTTTCATCAAAAAAGTATCATCAGGATCATAATTGTTAAAACTCCCAGCTACACTAACAAAGCTTTTAGTTGGTGCACTTAAAACAAGCGTAGCTTTGGTATTATCGCTTACATGATAATTAATACCATCTTCAAGTCCAGCAGGTATACTATCATCCTGAGGCAACTTAGCTACAATAATCTCGATACTTACTTCGCCACTTTCATTAGTCGGATCTGAAATGCTATCTGAGCCGACAATTCTCAATATTCCATCCTCTGCGACATTCAATTGAAATGTATATGTGGTAAATCCAGGACCACTTGCAATCTGTGTATCGTTGAAATAAACCTCAAAACTTCCAGGTTTTAAACTACCACCAGATCGCAAATCAACTTTTATGGCGGTATTTGTATTTTGCGCTACAACAATTGGGAAGCTATTGTGAGAGCTAACAACAACACCAACCCTTCCAACATCAAAAAAAATATCATTTGTTTTTTTGTCTGGAAGTCCGCTGCCTCCTCCATCTTTGGGTTTGACCAGAACTCCAACACGAGTGATGTTGGTGTCATCAAAAAAAGTAGTTGGAGTTAAAGTAATTGAATAGGTGCCATCTTCATTATTTGTAAGCTTTTGCAACTCTGATGAACTATTCCAAGTTCCATTGTTAGGAGAATCACTTTGGGCCGTAGTACTGCCGTTTTTATAGAACCAAGCCCATAGATACAAATCGGTAGAGGACCAAGCAGAAGCATCAATTCCACTAAATGTTAACGTAACACTTTCGTCTTCATTAAATTTTTCTGGATTGAGTGAGAGTATGGCTTCTTGCACTTGAGAAAAGCCAAGTATTGAAGTGAATAGTAAAGCGAGTGTCTGGTAAAAATTCTTCATAGAAAACAATAAACTCCCTCCTAAACTAATAAAATATATAAGAGGGAGTTTAAAATTAAAAAATATAGCTTAGATAATCACAAAGCGGTGACTTTTAATGTGTACTTTCTGGCTGTAAATAAATCTAATGTTACACGATAGTTACCAGTGGCTCCTTCATGAGTAAAGTTATTATCTTTTGTGTCGAGAAAACCATCTCCGTCTGAATCTGGACCAAACTGTCCGGGAAATCCAATATCCCAACCATTGTTAGCTCTTATCTTATATTCTCCTCCATTGGTAAGATTTATGTCAACGCTTAACACATTGTTTGTTGCATCATATACTAGGTCAGTATCTGAGTCCCAACCTGTAGGAGTAGCCGATCCAATCAAACCAAGACTCATAAGAGTTGTGGAATAAGTTCCTGCTCCAGTATCAGCTTGAATAAAATACAAACCATCTTCATCTACTGTGATATTACTTTCTCCATCAATAACTAGAACACCATCATCAGATTTTCCCCAATCAGGGTTACCCCAATCGTAAACACCATCTACGCCTTCAACAAACTTAAACCCTTGATTATCAGCTTCATTAATATCCATATGAATAAATCCTTCAAAATCGGTTTGGCCTGCTGCACTCGCTGCTAATCGCGGTGCTTCTCCAGGATTCCATCCCTGATATTGCCCAGGTACTGCTAACATTGGAGCTGGAACTTCTCCTTCAGTTTCAACCATCGTAATTTTGATTTCTTGTGGTTCTGAGACGACGCTAGATCCATTAGATTCTGTTGCATCTCCAACACTTGCAGTAACTCTAAGGAATGCCATACCAGAGGATTCCTTTCCTGAAGTAGGGTCACCATCCAAGTCTAATGCATCAGCTATAGCCAATAGGTTAGCAACAGAAACAGCATAATTGCTTTCTGTCAAAGCACCTGACGAAAAATATCCAGGGTCTGTAGCTGCAAAGAGGTTGGTTGACGATCCTTCAACAGTAAACGATACAGAAGTTTGCGCACCAAAAGAAGGTGTATTCCACAACAAACGCTCAGCAATATTTGCTGATGTTTGAGTAGATAATAGATAGTCGTCTAAAAAACTATTTGTAAAGGCCACTTCCTCGCTAGGAGGTATGACT
>CACOXF010000021.1 GCA_902631125.1 uncultured Bacteroidota bacterium | reverse complement strand
TAACTACCAGAAATAAAAATAAGTCCAGATGTTGGGTTTGGGAAAATCGTTATTGGCTTGATTTCCTGTGAGTTTTTACGCAGTGTTGAAGAAAGATTAAAAACAAAACTACTCATGGAATTGGGAGTGAAATCTGTTTCTATAAATCGATGATTATCAATAACATCAACTTCTGAGTTGTTAAAATCAAGATTATTATCCGTTTTATAGCGTAATATTTCAAATGTATTATAAGGAATCTCAACAGACATGGGAATCGATTTGTCACCTGAATTAAAAACATGCGTAACCAGTTGATTTTCTTGGGGATGGAGGAATGTGGTAATATGCAAATCGCTTTCAAGATAGTTGTGAGACACTCTAATAAATCCCTTACCCGATAAAGTTGAAAAGTGTTTAAACGCATAATAACGTTTTGGGGTGATGACGTTCTCTGTATCATCCCAAACCACTAACCCAGAGGAACCTTCTTTATCACCCACTTCTGGCGTTGCATATATGTGATAATCAAAAAGTAAGTGAACCAAATAAGCTGTCATTCCACCTTCATTAAAACCTCTAGTTATCCACAGAATATAATCTGATGCATCGCTCATACTAAAATCTAAACTTTTCAAGTTTGCAGATTCGGTCACCCACACTGGCTTTCCATCAGCTTCTGACGTAAGGGCTGACCAATTGGCATTATGTTCTGAGTCATAATAGGTATGGGTAGCGACAACATCTACTGCGCTTTTGGTCGCTGAATCTTGAAACATGTGCTTTATGTAGCTTACAGCCGAATTTACAGCTGTTAATTTATCGCTATCCCCTGGGCTTACTCTAGCCGCTTCAGGACTTATAATATCGACCGACGAAAAGGAAGAATTATTTAGCCGAGTTCTTAGAACTGGAATAACATTCACCAGATCACTAGGGGTGAGGTTCATAGATTCATAGGTGTTTAGATAATCAGGTTCATTTGTGATAGACACCTCAGTGACATCAACATCAAAATATTGTTTTAGTCCCTCGAGAAAAATCTCTATGTATTCTGAGAACTCCTGCTCCATACCCACTTTTAATTTGTTGAGTGATACATCCTCTTCCTCTGAGTTTCGTTTATGTGAACCATTAACTTTCATCCAACCAGGTGCGCTGTTGCAATTCCCTACCAAATGATCAATGCCAACTTCGCTTTTTGAAATCGCTCTTTGAATTGTTTCTCCAACTTTGAATGGTTCCCCATTATAATAATACCAAGAAGTATTTGATAGATTAATTGAGTTCGGGTTATCATTATCATTTTGATTGTTTTCAATCGAGTGGTGAATAAAAAATCGAAGCATATTGATTTTTAAATCCTTGTAAATCAAATCTTCAACGATTTCTATTTTTGATTGTGATAAATTATTTAGGTAATCTGTTCTTCGTTTTATTCCACCCCCAAAGCCTTGAATCGTTTGAAAACGCTCATTGATATTGATCGAAATCGCATTACCGGGCATTGCATTAATTTCATCTAAATAATAAGTCGAATTTGCATCTAGATAGCGAAAACTTATTTGGTAGCTTGGCACACTTTCGCTCGTTGCAAAAGTATGTGAATACTGTTTCCAATTTTGCGTCAGCTCAAAAGTAGTTTGCTTAAAAACTGAAACGCCAATAGTGGGGTCACTCAGACATAATTTCAATTGTGAACCAGGTTGATCTGATGCAGCTTTTGCAAAAAAGGAGATGGTTACTTTTTGATTCGCACCCACAGAAAACTGGTGGTCAGACTTTGTTTGCACACTGTATTGATGGCTACCTAATGCATTCACCTGCGTCCGAAGTGCTTTTGTGCTACCAAACAATTCGTTATTATCAACTACATCAAAGATTGCATTTGACCCACCTATCGACTGATTTGTCCAGAAACTAAATCCATTATCAGATGTCTGCTCAAACTCTCCATTTTGTATGGGTAACTCTTGCGAAAATGAACTCATCACACACAGGACAATCATTAGAAATACAATTAAATATTTCATTTTTCTATATTAGGGTTAAAATTGACCATTGAATAGTACTTTAAATTCATTCAATAACACCTTTTGTTCATACTGGCAAAAAATGAAGGTTAAACTTTTGTATGTTGTTTTGATGTCAAGTTTAATATCGTGCAAACAAATTGATATTACCTCACAATCTTTGGAAAGTAAATTTCTTACTTCAAAAACGATTTTATTCGATCAACAAATTGATGGTAATATGATTAGTCGTCCAGTAATTATTAAAACCTGTGCAAAAATTGATAATTTAAAGTCGTATCCCATAGTTATTGCTCTCCATGGTGGAGGGGGCTCAAACAAAAATTGGGTGCAACCGCTATCTAAGTTCATAAATTCAGGAAAATTTATTGGTGTGTACCCTCAAGGTCATCTAAATTCATGGAATTTAGGTCAAGAACCCTCTAATGCAGATGACATTGCATTTATTTCCAATGTCATAGACACTTTACTATCCTATTCCAATGTAGATGAGAATAAGATTTTTGCAGTGGGGAATTCTAATGGCTCAGGAATGGTGAATGTGTTGGGAGGTGTTAACAAAAGGCTTAAAGCAATAGCACCCATCGCATCACAGTTGACTGAGCGAACAGATATAATGTCAAATGCAGTTCCTCTTTCTATTTTTCAGGTCAATGGTGATCAAGATTTACTAATTCCAATTGAAGGTGGAATGAAACTTGGGCATCCATTTTTGAGTGTTTCTGAAAGTGCGAAAAAGTGGGCTTCAAATTTTAATTGTAACCAATATATAGCTGTTGAAGAAACAGAGCAATCAATTTCACATACATACTTTGATTGTGATAATAGCGTGGTTGTTAAATACCTAGTTCTTAAGGGAGCAGGACATAATATCTCTAGGTATTATTCATCGCTCTGGAACGACGTTTGGGATTTTTTCAGCTCTCTTGACTAAAATTACATTTCATTATAAATTATGACATATAACTTCTACTTCAACAGTAAATCATTTGATAGTTTTGTATCAAAACAAACACAAATTGATGAATAAATTTCGCCTATTTCTTATAGTGTTTTTGATTTGCTTTGTTGTAAAATCTCAACAATATGATGTTCATATTCCATGGAAATTGGAAGGTGCTAATGAGCGTATCGATACATATCGAAAAGGTAAAGCAAAACTTCTTTTAGTTTTGAATGATCAAAAGACTGAATCTGCGAATTTGAAACTAGAGTTAGCCAACCATGCATTTAACTTTGGAGTTTCAATGACTCAAGAAGGAGCCTTTGAAGGGACAGCATACCAAGACATGTACAGGCAAAGAGTTTCTGAGGTATTTAATTTCGTTACACTTGGTTTCTATTGGGGTGCCAGAGATGAAAAAACAGATCTAAGTGGTTTCAATAAAACTATGGATGATAAAATATCCTGGGCAGTAAGAAATAAATTGAAAATTAAAGGGCATCCATTGCTTTGGCATGAATCACTTCCAAAATGGGTAATTAATAACAATGATCCTGAAGAGTTGGAAAAAATTATTTACATTCGGATTAAGGATTTGATACTTTCATATCCAGAAATAAAATATTGGGATGTGTACAATGAGGCTGTTGCACCTTTCAAGGAGCATGTAACTCCTAGTGGAGTCACTCGTTGGATAAAATATAAGGGTGGAATTTACCCTGCAATGCTCGAATTATACGATTTTGTGAACCAAATCGATTCATCTAAGATATACACCAATAACCATTATCATCCCAAAGACCCTGAATTTTTTAAGTTGAATGAATTTTTTATTGAGAAAGGAGTTGGTTATCAAGCGATTGGGATGCAAGCGCATATGCAAACGCAGGATAATGTTCTTGAGGAGCAAGAACTCATCGACTTGATAGATTCATTTGGCCCACTGGGCAAAGACATTCAATTTACTGAAGTAACTGTTACGAGTTCTAAGCTTTTCAAGGACTGGAAGGACCACCAAGTTTTTTTGAATAAAAGAAAAGAGTCCAGAAGAAAAGGTAAACAATTGACGTTGCCAAGCCTCGAAGAAAGAGAGAACTATCAAGCTGCATACATCAAAGACTTTTATACGCTTTTATTTAGCCAGCCAAGTGTGAGCTCTGTGACAATGTGGAATTTGACAGATCGAAATGCTTGGAGAGGACATGCGGGTGGTATTTTGGATCAAGAATTGCAACCTAAAAAAGCATTTTACACCCTAAAAACCTTAATTAAAGAAACTTGGACCACAAGTATAAAAGAAGATATAAACCTCAACGAAGAGTTTCATTTTACTGGGTTTTATGGTCAATATGAGGGAACTGTTTCAGTTGGCAATAAACGCTACAAATTTTCTTTTGACCATAAAAAAGAAAATGAGGGTGTGATTAAAATTAAACTTCAGGGGTAAGTTTTAATTTCTAATGTTAGCATATTTGAACTGGTCTTCCAAGGAAACTCCATAAATCCCCTCAAGCTCCTCTATATTTTTGCGATAAAATTTTGTCTCAGGTGGCATACTCAACGATTTCCAAAATGCTTCATCATAATTTGGCGCATAATTTGACATATCCAAATTCGAAACACTCTCCCCGGTTTGAAACAAAGATTTATTTTCAATTAAATCAAGTACATAAACTTCATGCCGATAAGCAATCGGAATGTAAACAGGAGGTTTTTTTGATGCACTTATCATCGCACGTCTTATGTTTTCAGTAAGCTTTGATGCACCTTTCCATTCTCTTTGGTGATAGCTGAGGTAAAGCTTACCCGCTTTATTGTTCTTGTATATGTAGGTGGCAGTTAATGATTTGCCAATTTGAGGTTTTTTCTCCATTTCTAGCTTGAAAATTTTAGAACTACCTAGCCCAATATATAGCGTAATCGTTTCCTGTCCACTGATAACCCCTTGAACAATGATTACATCTTCGTCATCGTATGTGCTGTCCCCAATCGTGTCCCATTTATAGGATTTTACATTTATCCCTTTGCGTAAAGGATTGTTGTATTCCATATATTTTAACGCATGTAATTTTTGTTCATTTCTAACAAATCTGTAATCTGCTGATGTTCTTGTATTTTCAATCGAAAATTTGTTCAGATACGAGCTTGGTCCTCGGTCAATCGCCTTTATGTTTTGCTCGATTAAAAACCTGCAAGTATTATCCTCTACAGACCAACGCCTGTACAGCAAATCCAACTCATGATTTTTGTTCAGAGTGTTTTCTTTCAATTTTTTTAACGCCTGCCGAACATAAAATGAGGTTGAGTTTACAACTACTTCGTTCAATGATGTTGTCTTTTCTTCAAGAACTATAACCATTTTTTCATTTTTCACGAGTTGTGAAATAGGCAATGTGTAGGTAGAAAAACCAAGCGATGAAATACTCAATGTGTCTTCCAATTCGGCATTCGAAATTTGAAAATAAAAAGTCCCATCTTCCGTTGAGCTGGTTCCAATATTTTTAGATACAATGCCAATCGCTGCAAAGGGAATCTCATAGCCAGTATTATCAATCACCTTGCCAGAAACAGGAATATTCTTTTGTGCGTTTAAAGTGAGTGGCATAAAAATCAATAAAAGGATAAATGCTAAAAAATACCTATAAATTTCTTTATGATACTTATTGTTCATTTTTGAATTGATAATTCTTTTTTATCCTTGTAATTTAACCTATATTCTTTTGGTATCAGCCCTGTATACTCCTTAAATCTTTTGGTATAATAGGATGGTGATGAAAAACCAACCTTGTAGCATATTTCTCCAATGGTCATATCAGTTATTTTTAAAAGTTCTTTTGACTTTTCCAACCTCATCTTACGAATCATTTCATTTGCAGATTTCCCAGTCAATTCTTTAATTTTCCGATACAATTTACTTCGGCTAAGAGCAAGCTCATCAGCGAGATCTTGAACACACAAATCTTCTTTTGATAGGTTTTCGTTTATGATATGAATGACATCTGCGAGAATTTTTTTGTTACCCCCTGTCGCATTTATTTCCAAGTCCAGACTATTAAAATAGGTCTCATAAAATCTTTCTTTTGACTTAATGAGCTGAAGTAAATGGGTTTTCAAAAGATCAATACTAAATGGCTTTTTAAGATAAATATCAGCCCCTGAATCTATTCCATGTATTCTATCACTCTCTCCTACTTTTGCTGTCAGCATAACGATAGGAATATTCATTGTTGATTTATCAGACTTCAATAACCTTGTCATTTGGAAGCCATCCATTTCTGGCATCATTACATCAGCAATAATAATATCAGGTTTGTTTTTCCTAGCTATTTCTAAACCATTTTTTCCATTTGTCGCCTCAAGAACTCTGTACAAGCTTTTTAATTCATACTTTATATACTCGCGCAATTCCATATTGTCTTCAACGATTAATACTGTGTTGCGTTCAGAAAGTTTTGTGTTTACATAAGGTTGTTCTTCAACAGAACCGTTTAAATTTTTCGATTGTATTTGCGATAATTTTTTACCGTTAACAAGTTGTTTGTTTTCATAAAATTGAATTTTAGTATCAGGTATAAATACTTTAAAAGATGTTCCTACACCCTGTTCACTTTGCACTACAATTTTACCCTTGTGATAATCGACAAATTTCTTGACAACTTCTAAACCGATCCCTGTACCACTGTAATATTGTTCATTATTTTCTTCACTCTGATAAAACCGATTGAATATTTTCTTTATATTTTTTTTGTTGATTCCTATACCTGTATCTGTAATGTCAAATTCGAATCCACTTTGCGCATTATATTCATCAACTAATGGGAATACTAGCCCTTGATTGTGATGTGATACTTTAACTCTAATTTTTCCATTTTCTCTCGTTGCCTTAAAAGCGTTTGACAATAAATTAAAAAGAATTTTATCAAACATGGATGTGTCAACCATTATCTCATTTGGTATTGATTCTTCAAAATCAATTTGAAAATCAATTTTGCGAAAATTAGCTTCTTCGATAAAGTTAGAGGTAATATTTGTCATGATTGTCACCAAATCCACTTTTTGAATTTGAACTTTAAGTTCACTAAACTGCATTTTTCTAAAATCCATGAGCTCATCAATAAGACGTTTTAATCTCTTTGTGTTCCGATGTATGATTTTATGCTTATTTATGATTTCGCTCGGAAGATTGGTGATATGCTTATCTTTAATTAAGGACTCTAAAGGGTTCAAAATTAGTGTCAAAGGAGTTCTAAATTCATGCGATATATTGGTGAAGAATTGAATTTTCTTAGCATTCAATTCTTCATTTTGCTTCCGCTGACCTCGTTCAAGCTCTGCCTTTCTTTTTTCAGAAATTCTGAGGGTAATTAATCTATAGATATAATATCCTATAAAAAGAAAAAAGATTACATATAAAAATTTTGCCCACAAACTGAACCACCAAGGAGAGAGGACTTTTATAAAAATTGTTTTTGGTTCATTGGTCCAATAGCCATCATTATTGGCAGCTTTTAGACTAAAGATATAGTCTCCTGGCTTGATGTTAGTATAATTTGCAGATCGTTGTTGCCCAACATAGTTCCAATCTTCATCCAAGCCATCAAGCATATAGGCATAGCTGTTTTTTTCAGATCTGGTATGACTAACTCCCATATAGTCGATTGAGAACGATGATTGATTGTGTCTCAAAACCAGAGTGTCTAATTGATTGAGGGCTTTTTTTAGAGGCGAATTATCTGAAACTCTTATTTCGCTGTTTAAAATTTTCAGTTTTTGAAAAGTTAATTTAGGAAGGCTTTCATTTTTATGTACATTAATGGGGTTGAAGAAATTTATACCCTCTATTGTTCCGAAATAAAGTATGTTTTGTTCATTGTAGAACGAATTGCGATTAATATTATTATTCAGTAATCCATCACTTCTGTCAAAAACTCTGTAATTATCTGTGTCACCATTATATCGGATCAAACCATTATCTGTTCCTAACCAAAATGACCCATCATAGGTTTGTGTGATTAAGTTAATGGACATATTTCTAATTTCTTTTCCTTCACCATGCCAAGTGATTTTATCTTCATTTGGAGAGTAACTTAGCAAGCCATAGCCATCTGTTCCAATCCATATTTTATTATTTGTGTCCTCATAAATAGAAAAAACAACAAAATTAGAACCAGAATTCTTGATCACACTTTCAATTTTTTCATTTATTGAAGAAATCACTTTTGTTTTTGGGTTGTATCTAAAAAGACCTTTGCGTGTTCCCAGCCATACATTGTCAAACTTATCTACAATTATCTTTCTAATGTTCCCTTTATCAAGTTCAAGGTCAATAAATTGATCATCATTATAATGGTTTAATTTTCCAGTAATTAAATCATAGGAATGTAAGCCACCCAAAAAAGTACCAATCCAAACGACTTTACTTGAGTCCTCTGAAAAACTTACAACCCGGTTTGACATTAGTTTATTCGGAACAGAATCTGTATTTATATTGATAAAATTCCTCGTTCCATTTTTTAATACATATAAGCCATTATACCATGATGCAATCCATATGTTATGTTGACTGTCAATAAATAAAGAAGTGATGTCAAGACTATTGAAACCCTTAGCAATTTTATTTTCAGGATCATTTAAGTAAATATATTCACCTTTTGACGTGTCATAGACATATACACCATTATCTACTGAGCCAAACCAAAGTCGATTTTTATTGTCTTTTACAATTGATGAAATTGATAATGGGAAAGGTTGTAGATTGTTATACGAATTGTTTTGTAGAAACTGAAATTTAAAATGATTGGGGTCAAACTTCACAAGACCTTGGTCATAAGAACCCAACCAAATGCGATTTTTATTGTCACATAAAATGGACCATATAGAGTTTGACTGTACGCCGAATTTATTCCCTTTTTCTTTCAAGTATCTTTTTAAAACTTTACCATCATACGAAATCACAAAAAATCCGTCGTTTTCAGAGCCCAACAACATATACTTATTATCATACTCATTTATTGAAAAAATCCTTTTATTTGAAATTTCATAGTGTTCTACATCAAAATTATTTACTCCACTTGGAAGGATTTTGAAAAGGCCATCATCTACGGTTCCAATCCAAATATTTCCAATATGATCTATTTCAAAACTTAAAGCTTCTGTATTATTAGGATTAATATTTTTTGAACCTTTAAAAGATGCTCGAGTAAGGATCATAACATTTTTATCAACTATAAATATTCCATAATTAGTTCCTACCCAGATTCTATTCAGTTGATCAACAACAATATCGTTAATAAGTAGTCCATTCTCATCAATCGTTTTTGGGATACCAATTTTATCAAATGATTTAGTGATAGTATTAAAAAAATAAATCCCTTTTTGATGAGTTCCCACTACCAAAATATTTTCATCTATTTCACAGAGTGAATGAACCGAAATAAAATCTGAAACGGGATTGAATAAAGAAAAAGATTTGGTGTTGGGATTAAAATGGTTAATTCCATTTTGAGTCGCTATCCAAAGGCTTTCATTTTTACTAAATACCAAATCAAAAATAGTAGAGTTCGAAATTGAAGATTCAGAAAATGGATCATGGCTGTAAGTTTCAACATTCAACCCATCATATCGCTTTAGGCCACCGCCATAGGTACCAATCCACATATGATCTTTGGAATCAGTTGTCATACAAGTAATCGCACGATTTCCTAAATCAGGATTGGTTTTTACAAATAGAAGAGATGAATCTTGTGCGCTAATTTTAGCAAAAAAGACTGTGGATATAGTAAATAAAACAATTCGAATCATGAGCAAAATCTACTATAAAAAATGAATCAAATATTTTAGTGTATTGTTGTATTTAAAACAAACTATGAAATAAAAATTATATTTCAAATAAATTGATGAATAAAAATTACTAAATTTAATTAAATTGTAAATATTAAACTTGAGATGAACAATAATTTTAGATATCAATTTATTTTATTGTTATTATTGTTATTAACTGCTCTAGATGCGTTTTGTCAATATGCTACTAATTCGAAACCTAATATTTTTATTTATATAGCAGACGACCATAACAGCTGGGACTATTTTTCATTTGGCAATACACAAGTAAAAACAACAAATTTTGATCGTTTGGTAAATGAGGGTTTGAGTTTTTCTAATGCATATACATCACAAGCTATCTGTGCTCCAAGCAGATCCCAATTGTATACAGGACTGTTCCCCATGAAAAATGGATGCTTTGCAAACCATCTCCCTGTAAGAAATGTCAAAGACATAAATGATTTTATGTCTGAATTGGGTTATGATGTAATACTTGCAGGTAAAGGACATATCAAGCCAAATTCTGTTTTTAATTGGACTCGCTATTTCCCCACTAATAGTGACAGACTCATTCCTATAAAAAAAGTTGAAGATTATATTGCCGGTTCTCAAAAACCGCTTTGCATTATTTTTTCTTCTGACCTACCACATGGACCATACCCAAAATCAAGTGACTATAACAATAAACCCCTAGATTATGATCCGTCTTCAAAAACTATTTCAACTAAAATTGGAAATCACAAAGCAGGGTATTATCAAAATATTGAAGAAGACAATGCTCAATTGGGCATAGTTTTAAATATGCTTGAAACTGCAACAGATTTTGACAAGTCTGTTTTTATTTATATTTCAGATCATGGGTTGAAAGGAAAATGGAGTATTCGAGAAACAGGGCTTAAAATACCAATGGTATTTCGATGGCCTAATGTTATTCAGCCTAACACTACAAATGATAAACTTGTTTCTATTGTCGACATTCTACCTACAATTATTGAAATTTCTGGCGGAGAAAAAATTGCGAATCTTGATGGGGAAAGCCTGATGCCTATTTTATTCAATACAAATATTTCTTTTCGAGATTATATTTTTGGAATTGCAACGCGGCAAAACATTCAAAAATGCTATGTTTTCCCTTCTAGGTCTGTTCGTGATAAGCGTTACAAATATGTCGTCAATTACAATGCAAAAGAAAAGGTTCAAAATTACCTTGGGGCAAATAAAAATGTGAACTATTTTATTGAGCGTGGAGCTAATCAATTTTCCGACGTACCATTTGAGGAGCTCTACGATTTAGAAGTAGATCCTTATGAACATGTCAATCTTGCCCAGGACCAGAGTTTATTGGCCATTAAGCAAAAATTATCGGCAGTACTCAATGACTGGATGATTAGTCAAAATGACATTCTTACCCAGCACAAGATGCCTATCATAAAGCCAACATTGCATCCACTTGACAGACCATCTAAATGGAATAATCCCAAAAAAGAATCTCAATTTACATTATCAAATACAGATTATATCCCATCTCATTATTAGGGGTTTATTATAAAATAATCATATGAATTTGTTGTATCATTTTTTGGTTGAATATTTATAAAATCAAAAAATATAGGTATTTACATTTAGACTTTAAAATAACAAACTATGCCTTTTAAAATTTCCTTTATAAAACCTTTAGTTTTATTCGCCTTTCTTTTTCTTCTTGTTTCTTGCATTAATAACTCAGGGGCTCAACTTAAAGAAATGAATAACTTAAATCCAGATTTCAAAAATAGTTCATTGGTTTCTGATATCTTCACAGCAGACCCTTCGGCACATATTTTTGAAAATCGAATATATATTTATGCATCACACGATATTGAGTCTGGTGGTATTGAGGATGATAGTGGAAATCATTTTAATATGATTGACTATCATGTTTTATCAATGAATTTGGATGGGAGCGATGTAACAGTTCACCCTGTAGCGCTATCGGTTGATGACGTAGAGTGGGCAGAGAGTAAGTTTTGGGCACCTGACGCAGCATTTAAAAATGGAAAATATTATCTTTATTATCCTGCTAAGGATAAGGATAATATATTCAAATTAGGTGTGGCTGTTAGTGATCGTCCAGAGGGTCCTTTTACTCCACAACCCGAACCTATGAAAGGAAGCTATAGTATCGATCCTGCTGTTTTTATAGATGATGATGGTTCAGCATATATATATTTTGGTGGAATTTGGGGTGGACAACTCCAAAGATGGGAAAATGGATCTTACGACAAGAATGGTTCTTTGAAAGATTTGGGAGTGCCAGATGCACCTTCTATAATGCCACGAATGGCCAAGCTGACAGATGACATGCTTGAGTTTTCAGAAGAGGTACAAACGGTCGACATCATTGATAAAGATGGAAATCCAATTTTGACCAAAGACCTAGAGCGTCGCTTTTTTGAAGCACCTTGGATTCACAAATACGAGGGTGTTTATTATATGTCCTATTCTACAGGAGACACACATCTAATTGCATATGCAACTAGTGATAATCCCTATGGCCCATTTGTCTATCAGGGGACAATGCACGAACCTGTACAGGGATGGACAAACCATCACTCAACATTGAAGGTTGCAGACCAGTGGTATTTTTTCTATCATGACACAGAATTGTCAGGAAAAACACATCTAAGAAATGTAAAGTTTACGACATTTGATCACAATAGCGATGGAAGTATTGACCCAATAAAAACATATTTTGGTTCTGATTTTAGATTTTAATAAACATTATATTGTTGTTTAGTTTAGGCTTAGATATCGGAAGTTCGTCAGTAAAAGCTGCTTTGACTGAAACACTTACAGGGAAAAAAATCGCTTTTGTGCAAGAGCCAAAAGATGAGATGGAAATGATAAGTGTTCAGTCTTCGTGGGCAGAGCAAGATCCAAATCATTGGTGGAAAATCGTTTGTATTGCTATAAAAAAATTGTTGCAAAAAAGTGGGGTTGACGCTAGTCAAGTCCAAAGAATTGGAATTGCATATCAAATGCATGGACTAGTTGTTGTTGATGAATCGGGGGACTGTTTACGAAATTCAATCATTTGGTGCGACAGTAGGGCGGTATCGATTGGAGAAAAAGCATATCAAGATTTGGGTGCAAAAAAATGCATGGACCACTTGCTCAATAGCCCTGCAAACTTTACGGCATCAAAATTAAAGTGGGTCAAAGAAAATGAACCCCACATTTATGAAAAGATACATAAATACATGCTGCCAGGAGATTATATCGCCTACAAGTTTAGTGGAGAAATGACAACGACGATCAATGGTCTTTCTGAGGGTACGATTTGGGATTTCAAGTTCCAAAAGGTTGCCCAATGGCTTTTTGATTATTATAATATCGATTCTTCAATGACTCCTACAATTGTTTCCAATTTTGTGACACAATGCTTGGTGAACAAAAAGGGAGCACAAGAAAGTGGCTTAAAGGAAGGAACGCCAATTACATATCGTGCTGGAGACCAACCCAATAATGCTTTCTCACTTCATGTTATAAATCCAGGTGAAGTTGCTGCAACTGGTGGCACTTCTGGAGTGGTTTATGCAGTGACAGATAAGCTTCAATCTAAAGAGCATCAAAGAATTAATCATTTCGCTCACATCAACTATTCCAAATTATCCCCTATTGTCGGTAAATTGCTTTGTATCAGTGGTGCAGGAATTCAATACCGCTGGATGAAAAATAACACTGGTGCCAACAGCTATGAGCAAATGAATCAATTGGCAGCAAAGCAGAACATTGGATCAGATGGTTTACTGGTTTATCCTTTTGGGAATGGTGCTGAGAGGATGCTCAATAATCTAAATATAAATGCTAGATATCTAAATTTAAATCTCAATAAGCATGTCCGAGGGTCTATGTACAGAGCAACTCTCGAGGGAATTGCCTTTTCATTTGTTTATGGAATTAAATTTATTGAGGATGATAATTTTAATTTAGCTTTAATCAAAGCTGGAAATGACAATCTTTTTAAATCTACCGTATTTAGCCAAACAATATCTACATTGGTTGGAAAAGAAATTCAACTATACAATACCACTGGAGCAATAGGGGCTGCCAGAGCTTCCTCAACCAATGCAAAAGACCTAGATGCTTTTGTGAAAATGAGTACTAAAAATGATTACTTTAAAAGCTTTACCCCAGAAAAAGACGCATCAAGATATATCATAGCATTTTCCAACTGGACAAGTGAACTAAAAAAAATAATTAACAGAAAAAACTAAATCCCATGGCCAACACGGAATATTTTAAAGGAATAAACAAAATACCTTACGAGGGAAGTGAATCTGACAATCCATTTGCATTCAAATATTACAACTCTGATCATATTGTGGCTGGAAAAACAATGCGCGATCATTTTAAATTTGCAATTGCCTATTGGCATAGCTTCTGTGGTCAAGGAACTGACCCATTTGGTGTAGGAACACAAAACTTTCCATGGGATAATGCAACTGATTCAGTTCAAGCTGCTCGAGATAAGGCAGATGCAGCCTTTGAGTTTATCTCAAAAATGGGGTTTGATTATTATTGCTTCCATGATTATGATTTGGTTCATGAGGCATCAACATTATTAGAGTCTGAAAAAAGAGTGATTGCAATTACAGACTATATCAAAGAGAAACAAGCAGAAACAGGAATCAAATTACTATGGGGAACAGCCAATTGCTTTTCTCATCCAAGATATATGAACGGGGCTGCAACAAACCCCGATTTCAATGTTGTAGCTCATGCAGGAGCACAGGTAAAAATTGCCCTTGATGCGACCATTGCCCTTGGTGGCGAGAACTATGTATTTTGGGGTGGGAGAGAAGGTTATATCAGCTTGTTGAACACCGATATGGGCAGAGAATTAGATCACATGGCTCGTTTTCTAACGATGGCTAAAGATTATGCTCGAAGTCAAGGATTCACAGGGACTTTTTTCATTGAGCCTAAACCAATGGAGCCATCCAAACACCAATATGATTTTGATGCTGCAACTTCAATTGGTTTTATTCGAAAATATGGATTGCAAGATGATTTTAAATTGAATATTGAAGTCAATCACGCAACACTAGCCCAACATACTTTTGAGCATGAATTGGCAGTGGCAGCAAATGAAAATATGCTTGGTAGTATAGATGCCAATAGGGGGGATTATCAAAATGGTTGGGACACTGACCAATTTCCAAACAGCGTTGAAGAGGCTGCTCGTGCCATGATTGTTTTTCTTAAAGCAGGTGGATTACAGGGCGGCGGTGTAAATTTTGATGCAAAGATTAGACGTAATTCGACAGATCCAGAGGACTTATTTTTTGCTCATATTGGAGGTGCTGACACTTTTGCCAGAGGGCTAATTGCCGCTGATAAGATTATCAATGACCCATCTTTTTCAAAAATTGTAAACCATAGGTACGATTCATTTAATCAATCAAAGGGAAGTGATTTTGAAGAGGGTAAATTACAATTGACAGATCTATATGAATTGGCATTAAATACAGATTCAATTCCAGCAACAAGTGGAAAACAAGAACGACTAGAAAATATTATTAATCAAAACATATAAATTATGACTTCAGTATTGGAAACTTTAGACTGGATAGTATTAAGCATCTATTTCCTGGCACTAATTGCAGTTGCTGTTTGGGTGGTTTTACAAAAAAACAAAAACACAGAAGATTACTTTCTGGCAGGACGAAACGTCGGCTGGTTTGTAATAGGTGCTTCCATTTTCGCTTCCAATATTGGTTCGGAGCACGTTGTTGGATTGGCTGGTACAGGATTTGAATCAGGTACTCCCATGGCTCACTACGAGTTGCATGCTTGGATCGTACTGCTTCTTGGGTGGCTGTTTTTACCCTTTTATATTAGAAGTGGTGCTTTTACAATGCCAGAGTTTTTGGAAAAACGATTTGATAGTAGATCTAGGTGGTTTTTATCTGTTTTTTCTCTTCTTGCATACGTACTAACTAAAGTGTCTGTAACCATCTATGCTGGTGGAATCGTTGTTTCTGAATTATTGGGAATTCCTTTTTGGTATGGGGCAATAGGTGTTGTTGTTTTCACTGGAATATATACAGTAATTGGAGGAATGAAAGCAGTAATTTACACAGAAACCCTTCAGACAATTGTCCTAATTCTAGGATCAATCGTTATAACTTTCTTGGGTCTTCAAGAAGTTGGTGGATGGAATGAATTACAAGACACTGTTCGTGCTGTTAGCCCTGATCATTTCAATATGTGGCGACCAATGTCTGATCCAGATTTTCCATGGACAGGCTTGTTGATAGGAGGGACGATCGTTGGAATTTGGTATTGGTGTACCGACCAATATATTGTGCAAAGAACACTGGCTGCACATAATATCAAAATTGGTAGAAGAGGAGCTATTTTTGGTGCCTACCTGAAACTATTACCAATCCTTATTTTTCTGATTCCTGGAATCATTGCATTTGCACTGAGCATTCAAGACCCTGAAGTATTTTCAATTGAGAGGGCCGATCGTGCGTTTCCGATGCTTGTCAAGACGCTGCTTCCAGTGGGGCTAAAAGGTCTCGTAGCTGGGGGGCTGATGGCAGCACTTATGAGTTCTTTAGCATCAGTTTTTAACTCTTGCTCGACAATTTTTACAATAGATATTTACAAAAAATTAAATCCAAAAAAGTCAGAAAGAGATTTGTTGACCACAGGAAAAATTGCAACAGCAATTATCGTTGTATTAGGTATCTTTTGGATTCCAATCATGGAACGAATTGGAGGAGGTGTAATGTATCAATATTTACAAAATGTTCAATCCTATATCGCTCCTCCTGTGACTGCTGTTTTCCTACTTGGAATCATTTGGAAAAGAGTAAATGCGCAAGCTGCTATTTCTACACTTATCGCAGGGTTAATACTTTTAATATTGCGACTTTCTTTAGAGATTTACTTCCAAGCTGATATTTCATCAGGGGCAGTGCATGACAATCTATTGTATGGCTTTGCAACAATTAATTTTGCTCACATGGCCATATTTATGTTCTTATTTTCTGTAGCACTTTGCATATCGGTAAGTCTTGCCACAAGTCATCCAGACTATAAGAGAATTTCTGGATTATCTTTCGGTACACTCACCAAAGAGCATAAGCTCGAAAACAAAGGATCCTATGACACAATAGATGTTGTGCTATCAATTGTTTTGGTTTCAATTGTAATTGGAATATTGATGTATTTTACTAATTAATGGTCAATTACTGCTTTATAATTTTAAAACTTTTGGTCATTCCTTTTTCAGAAAGGATTTGAACAATGTAGGTTCCAGATTTCAAGTTTGACAAATCTAATTTAACACTCTGTTCCTCGGGGTTAGGAATAGTTTTCACATCGTATTTCCGACTTGTAATATCAACAATTTTGATTTTAGATTGTAAATCCAAATTGAAAAAATAAAGCTCATCCGACACTGGGTTAGGAAAGAGTGTAACGTCGTGATGTGACTTTAGTTCATTACTCCATTCATCAATGCTTAGTGTAGGCTCTACATATTCATATGCCCCAATGTCAACGATATCACCAACAGAGCTGAAATCAACTTCTGGCGACCCTTGAGAAACCAATGAGAAATTGTCTATATAAAAATCAACTCCTGTACCATTAATAACTGGTGGGCCCTTAACATATAAAAAGCTGTTATCATTTTGTGAATGGGTATAATTAGCACTTAAAAGAGTCCATTCATTGCTGCTAATTTCAATTGGATTGGTAATATTATTATAAGCAACAGCATTCCCTATGGTTTCACGCACTGTTAATTGAGCAGTGCCATTTGAGTGAGTATTTTTTACCCATAAATATATTGTATAATTTTCATCTACAACTAAACTAGACAGGTCAAATTTTGCACTGTGCCAGTTTTTAGTTCTTCCAATAACTTTAATACTTTTATTTCCATGCTTACTAGCCTCTTCACTTAACTCTATATTGTTTGAAGAGGCTTCGTTTGACCATTTTACCCAACCATCAAAGGAGGTTTCAAAACTTGAGGAAGATTGAATATTTTCAGCAAGAATTGGTCTTGGATTACCAAGTATATCAAATTGAGGAGAATATTCCGACATACCTGCATTTATTGCTGGTGATGTAGATTGTAGAGAAAAGTCAACATTACTCATATAATTTTCCCAATCTGACATAACGCTTGCATCATCAGACAGTTTAGTTGGATTTACAAATTCTGGGGATACATCTTTCATATTTGATGGATTACTTTCTCCCCAACTTATAGACCCGTTAACGAAAATATTATTGTTTACAAATCTGCTCCCATCAACATTAAACAGTTCAAGTGCTGAGTAATTATCAAATCTAGTCTCAACAATATTATTGACAACACTTACATTATTGACAAAATTAGCTTTAATTCCTGCAACTTTTTGTCCTCCGTGTCGGGGGTTACCCTCAACACTTACTGAGATATCTTGTACTAAGTCATGTGCACCGTTAAAATAAATAGTATTGTTTCTAATTATAGCGGAACTTGCATTTGATCTGTCAAAATTGATACCATTTTTGCCATTGTTAACACAAAGATTGTTTTCGAATAAAAATATGCCCTTGTAGTTGGGATCACTTCTTGTTACATAAATACCTTGACCATCTAAAATCGTAGAATAACCTGCATTTCCATAATTACCATTGGGTGGCTGAGCATTGTCTGGGAATGAACTCATATAAAAGGGAATGCGATTCCAATTGTTATACACTGTGTTTCCTCGAACAATCATTTTCATATCATCTTTATTTTCCTCTTCAGAAATCGCGATTGTTTCTGCAAAAACAATTGCACTTGATGCTGAGGATGTCCACCAAGTGGTGTTGTAAACAGTATTATTTTCAATTGTGATGTGGTCACTATCGTTAAACCTTATTCCTGATCCAGGCGTGTCATGGACAATATTGTCTCTAATAATGATATGATGGTGGTCGTCGTAACCACCCCAAATTCCTTTTCCTGAAAAATAGGAGTAGTTGTTATTGTTTTGGCTTATAGATTCTTTTAGAGTAACCCTATTTCTACGATTCATAATCGCTTGATTGTATGTAATCGACTGTGATGGGCCTTCAACCTCAAAGCCTTCAACAATAACATAATTTGCATTTTGACCAAGCTTAATACCACCTTGACCATTGAAAATAATTTTGGGCTTGTGGTTTGGATAGTTTTTTAAAGTAATGTAACCGTCCGTTTCATTACCCGATTTATTTATCGTGACAACGTGTGGATTATTGAGGTTTTCTCCGTTGCTGTACACATAATTGTTTCCCACAGAATCTTGCTGTGTAGTATCTTCATAGAATGAAATAAATGGCTCACCAGCACTTTCGTCACGATAAATACCATTCATGACATATACTGTTCCACCTGCAACGACGTCCTGTATTCCTCTGTTTATGGTTTTGTAGGGGGATTGTTCACTTCCATCACCCAAATCATTCCCAATGTTTACACTCACATAAATTTCTTGTTGCGCAAATGTAAAAACAGAAATAAACAGGGAAAAACTAATTTTATTTATTATTACCATATTTTCGAAATTAAAAATTTAAATTCTTTTGCGAGAATAATAAA
>CACOXF010000020.1 GCA_902631125.1 uncultured Bacteroidota bacterium | reverse complement strand
TAATTTATTAAAATAATAAGCTAAACCGATTTAGTATGATTTATCAAATTAACATTATTTTTTTTTGTTTTCCAAGTTTTTTGAATAAAAAAATTAATTATTAAAGTGTTAATTTTTATTTTTTTTGCCTACTTAATGTTCATCATAATATGAAAAATTAAATGACTTAAAAAATCATTTTGAAATTGAAACTCCGGCTAAAATATTTAAAGGAATGACCACAAAAAGAAAAACAGCGATTCCTTGCGTTTTGCTAAGGATTAAAAAAATATTTCCAAAGACAAAAAATTGTTCTTGGGAATAAAATCGTACACGAGTCGGGACTTGAACTAAAATTTCCAAAGCTTAAAGATTTATCATTTTTGACAAATCTTCTCTAAAATAGTTCGATTTTACGCCTTTTGGCTCCACGGAATTACAATCTAAAATAAAATTTATTTAAGGGAATATAATTTTTGTAGATTTGTTATTTATATCTATTCTAAATAATGAAAAAATCCCAAAAAAGTATTGCGCTAA
Source organism: uncultured Bacteroidota bacterium (assembly GCA_902631125.1). Classification (GTDB taxonomy): domain Bacteria; phylum Bacteroidota; class Bacteroidia; order Flavobacteriales; family Flavobacteriaceae; genus UBA724. The sequence continues at coordinate 19,369 of CACOXF010000020.1, read as the reverse complement.
TTTACGGCTCAGAAATGGGAGCTACTGAAGATGTAGCCCTTACAATCTATGAAAAAATAAATATTAAAGAGCTCTGTGTAATAGACGTGGATAAAATTCATCCTAAAAGATTTTTAGATTTCGATATACTCATTTTAGGAGTTCCAACTTGGTATATCGGTGATCTTCAAAGCGCATGGGATGAATTCTTCCCTGAATTTCAAAAAATAAACTTTAAAGGAATAAAAGTTGGATTTTTTGGTTTGGGAGATCAATATGGTTATCCAGATAATTTTGTTGATGGTATCGGAATATTAGCTGAAGTAGTCCAAAAAAACGGGGGTGAAATATTTGGTTATTGGAAAAATGAAGGCTACGAATTTAATTTATCCCTGGGTTTGGCGCCCAATAATATGTTTTATGGTTTGGTAATTGACGAAGACAATCAATATGAACAGACTGAGAAGAGAATTGATAAATGGGTAGAACAAATTAAAGAAGAACTCAAAATTTAATTAAGATGAACACCAAATCAGCAGATTACTACAATGTCGATTTATTGTTTAATCAGGAAAATAAATTGGTTCGTGATTCAGTTAGAGACTGGGTGAAAGATAACGTTTCGCCAGTAATTGAAGAATGCAACCTAAATGGATATTTTCCAAAAAATCTTATTAAAAACTTAGCTGAAATCGGCGGATTTGGTGGAATTTTTCCTGAAGAGTACGGAGGTGCATCAATTGATTTTATTTCCTATGGACTAATGATGCAGGAATTAGAAAGAGGAGATTCATCAGTCAGAGTTTTCGCTTCTATTCAAACGTCTTTGGTAATGAATACAATTTTCAAACATGGCAGTAAATCCCTAAAAAAAGAATATTTAAAAAAACTCTCAGAAGGAACCCTAATTGGAAGTTTTGGCATGTCTGAACCAAATCACGGCTCCGACCCTTCATCTATGAATACTATCTATGAAGAATTTGATGATTATTATCTCGTTAATGGATCAAAAATGTGGATTGGGAATGCGCCTATTTGTGATATTGCAATCGTTTGGGCGAGATCTAAAAATAATTCTTACGCATGCTTTTTAGTGGATAGAGAAACTCCTGGATTTAGTACATCGAAAATTGAACGAAAATTATCCTTCAGAGCCTCAGAAACTGGCGAACTAATATTTCATGATGCAAGAATTCCAAAAAAACATCTTTTGTTTGAATCAAATTCCTTCAAAACTGGATTAGAGAGTCTTAACCTAGATAGGTATGCTGTTGCCTGGGGAGCACTAGGAATAGCCATGGAATGCTATGAAGTAGCGTTAAATTATTCAAATGAAAGAATTCAATTTGAAAAAAAAATAGCCTCTAACCAACTCATCCAAAAAAAATTAGTCTATATGGTAACTGAAATTACTAAATGTCAATTACTTACTTGGCGACTTGGTAAGCTAATGAATGATGGCTTAGCCACTTTTGAACAGATTTCTATGGCTAAAAGAAATAATGTTGACGTGGCTTACAAAATTGCTAGACACTCAAGGCAAATATTAGGTGGAATGGGAATTACAGCAGAATATTCTGTAATGAGACATCTAATTAATTTAGAGACTCTGATAACATATCAAGGTACTGATGAGATTCACACATTAATAACTGGAAGAGATATAACTGGAGTTTCCGCATTTTAAAAATTTTATTTAATGTAATTATTAAATCTAAATCCTTGCCAAAATAGTTCGACTTTACTCCCTTTGGCTCCAAATCATTTAAGAGTCGTGCTTTTCTTGAAACGGCTCCTTTTTTTTAATCTTCAATACTGATTTTTTCTTTGTAAATAACATTCCTAATGATATTTCTTAGATATACTAAACTTTGAAAATAATTGTAGTTTTACACTGTGAAGCACATATATTTTTTACTATTAGTTCTAATATCTTTTAACCTAAAAGCTCAATCAAAAAAGATTAAAATAATTGATTCAATATCTTTCGAGCCAGTTCCTTTCGCTACAATATTTTTTTCTAATAATAATGGGATAATTTCAGATGAAAATGGATTATTTGAACTAATTCCTGAACAATATTCTAAAAGAGATTCGTTGTTTATTTCTTCAATGGGATTTGAACCAAAACAATTCTCTATTGAAATATTTAATGATACTATTATTAGATTAGCCCCCAAAACTATTTCCTTAAATAATGTTATTGTTACTAATAATCAATTGTCATCAGAAAATATAATTGACAGTGTTAAGTTCTATATAGAACGAAATTATAATTTTGGAATCTCAGAAAATAAACTATTTTTTAGACAAGAGTTCAATCAAGAATTAGAAAAACTCAAGTTAAATAAATTTAAATCTACTATTAAAGATTTGACAGCAGAGTCCATAGACAGTGTGACTAATAATTTACCTAAAAAAAGTAAAAATGAGCTTGAAAGTTTGTCGTATTACTATATTAACTCAAATATAGATGTTCCAAAAATTAAACTCATCAAATCTAGAAGAACTAATGACGATAATGAAAGTGATTTATCCAAATCGTTAGGTAATAAATTAGAGAAGTCATTAAGAGAAAATTTAAAATCAAATTCATATTTTAAAATAAGATCAGGGTGGCTTCCTTTTTCTGGGGATTTGACTTTTAGTGGACTTTGGGAAATTGATAGCACTAATCAAGAACAATTAAACAAACTTAAAGAAGAAGAAAATAAAAGAAAAGAAATTTTTTCAATTGGTCAAAAAGAAAGGATCCAAAGTGTTTATTTAAAATCACTTTTCAATTCAAGCTCTGAACTAAATTTTATTAATAAGCCTAAAAACTATACTTTTTCAGATCCAGATTTAAATTATTTTGGGAATGAATTGGTTTATGTAATTGAATGTAACCCAAATAGAAGAGATAAGTTTAAAGGGACAATTTATGTTAATTCCGATGATTATGCTGTTGTTAGAATTGATTATGAAAACATAAAACCATTGTTTAAGTTTAAATTATTGGGAGTTTCATATTCCTCAAATTTAGAAAAAGGAAGAATGGTATTTTCAAAGTTTGAAAATCAAAAATACAGTTTGAGTTATTATCAGAATTCAAGAGGCAATAAAATATCCATCAAGAGACCGATTAAAATCATAGAAAAAAACAGATTTGTTGGGGGTCGAAAAAAACAAAATCAAATTTCAGCTAAATTAGACTTTGCCTCTTCCTCAACCTACAATACTGAACTTCAAGTATTCAGGGTTAGATCTATTGATAAAGTTCTGTTTGAAGAAATAGATGAAAAAAATCAGGTTTTACCAATTTATTTAAAGGAATTCAAAAAAGATTTTTGGGAGGATTTTAAATAAAAAAGGATCTCCGCCGCAAGAACAATTAGCTTCTTCTTCAATAATTTCATCAGTTGACTTTCATGAAAATTTAGACTTCAGAAGTTAAGTCATGTTAATAATTAATCTCTTTTATTTTTTTTCTATTGTCACCTGAGTCTGTATCAATTAGTTTATTGTAAGGATCTATACCGACTTCGATTGGCTCTTTATCAACTATGATTGAAACGGTGTTATTAATTGCTGAAATTTTATGTTTCTTTAAATATAATTCCAATTCCTCTTCTTGTTCAATACCAAAAACCCCAATGTCGATATAATCCTCTAAATATACTGAGTAAGAGGGTTTTTCCATATCACTTCCTTTAAAAGATATTGAATCAATTTTACGATCACCAAAGTTAATTTTTCCTTTTTCATCGTTTCTATATTTACTAACATTGAATTCAAAATCAACTTTATATTTACCATTTTCGAGTTTTGAAGATGTAGCAGAAACAGCTTTATTATCATAAAGCGTAATGGTTTCAAACATATCATTCAGAACGTACTGAAGAGAATCTGGAGTATCTTCTTTTAAATAACTTATAAGTTCTAATGTTGTTGTGTATGGAGGCTCTTGAAAAGCAACGCTATTGACATATTTAGAAATCGTTTTGTTTAACTTTCTCTCTCCTAGATAATCACTTAGCGCATAAAAAACAAGAGAACCTTTTTGATAGTGAATATACCCTTGTCCGTCGTTATACATGAGAGCATTTTCTCTCTTTGTTTCAAAAGTTCGACTTGTCAAATAATTATCGAGAGCCTTTTTCAGAAATTTTCTCATTTTATGTTTACCATTAACGCTCTCAATAATTTTTAATCCAACATATTCCGATAAGCTCTCTGACATAACAGTAGCACCTAAGACATCAGCTCCGATCACTTGATGAGCAAACCATTGGTGAGCGACCTCATGTGCTGTGATGTAAAAAGGATAATCGTTTCCTCCTTGGCTAGAATCATCAACATCGGCTATAAAGCCAACCCCTTCTGAAAAAGGGACAGTGTTTGGAAATGACTGAGCAAATGATCCCAATATTTTTGGAAACTCAACAATACGCAATTGTCTGTGTTGATAAGGACTGAACTGCGTAGAACAATATTCTAAAGCAGATTTCATTCCTTTCATCATTCGGTCTAGGTTATAATCATGACCTTCATGGTAATAAATTTCTAAATCTACATTTTTCCATTTATCTTTTTTTACTAAATATTTGGCAGAATTAAATGCATAAAAATTTAAAATTTTACTGTCCATTTTGTAATGAAAATATCTACGATCTTCTTTAACCCATTCACGCTGTAAATAACCAGGAGAAATAGCAATTTGATCCTTAGACGTACTTACAATTGCTTCAAAATCAATCCAATCAGCATCTCTTGAAATATAGGTGTTCCCAAGAGCTGTACTGTCAGACGGGAAGGGTTTTAGGTTATTTGGCAGCAGCCCATATTTTTCTCTTGTCTTATCATCTCTTAGCTCGCCCCCAGGATACCCTATTGATGGAAAAACAGAATTATTGATAAAAGTTCCATTATATAGGACAGGTGAATTATTTCGTAATAATGTGTTGTTTTTATTTTTAACTGTGAATGTAAGTTGTATAGTATCTCCAGGGAGAATAGGGTATTTAAATTGATAAATATCGAAATGATATACCGTGTCCTCTGAAACTAAATCATTTGGTTTGTCAAATTTAAAAGTACTTATTCTGCTAGAATGGTCTAGAAATAAACTATCAATTGCTTCATCTGATTTATTTACCATTAAATAACTCCCAGAGGCTTTAAAATCTCTTTTTTCAGGAAAAAGATCTAGATTGACATTTACTGATGTAATTCTTGGTTGAACGTAATCTTCATATTTTTTATACTTTTTCTCCCATTCGACTGTCGCAACTTCTCTTTCTTTAGAAGATTTTCGAATATTTAAGATATTATTTTCATAGTAAATGTATCCACCAATTGATAGAAACAAAATTGTAAAAAATGAAATGGTTACACGATTGAGTCCATTGAATCTTTGCTTTGCTAAATAAAAGCGTTCTCTAAAACTGCTGACAATCCCCCTGAAGTAAAACAATAATGTTAGTATATAGAATACAATACCAAGACATGTCCAGTAAATCTTGTATGTAAAATATCTCTCAACGCTAGAGCCATATCCATTCATATCAGAGTAGCTATAGCCAGGTCCTTGACTGTATTTATATATAGACTGCTCTACACCTGCTAAACTTGTAAGTGGAATTACAATTAATAGTACAATCATTATAAAAAGTCCCAAATATGGGTTTGGGATTAATGTTTGAACTAAAAATGAAAGGAATGCCCAAATAACAAAGTAAATAAGGCTTAAAAACAAGAGTTCGTAAATGTAAAGGCTTAGCTCAAAGTCATAAAATCCTTGGCTAATTTGAAAAATTAGTCCTGAAATCAAAACCAATGAAAGCAATAAAATTTGCATTTTTATTATTGCTAAAAACTTAGACCCGAAAAGAATCCAATTTTTTACTGGTGTTGTATCTATTAGCTCGTTAGATTTGAAAATCCTAGATCGATGGATTAACATTCCTGCGTATAAAAAAGTGCAAATATTTATCGAAAGAGTTAGGGTTTCTCCTGCTTCAAGCATTCTCCAAGTTCGAGGAAGTGTTGGAGTTCCAAGAATATCTCCAACTTCAAAAAGAGTTAATACGTTTATTAGTAAACCAAATAAAACAATACAAACAAACGGAAGACTTTTTATAATGTAAAGAAAGTCGATATTTGATAGTTTGTTGAGAAGTTTTAATTGCGTAAACAGTTTAAAATCTAAATTGACTTTCGGTAAATTTATATTGATTATTCCTAAAAAGTTATGGGTTTTTATCTTGTTTATTGCCTTCTTTTTAAAAGAAAAACTAATAGGATTCTGACTAAATGAAAAAGAACGATAAATGGCGGCAAACAATAAAGCAGATAGTCCTAACCATATTAGCCGATTATAAATAAATATCCCTTTAATCGGAATATAAAGTTCGTTTTGTTCAGAAATTGTCCAATATTGAGTATAATATTGTAGAGCTAAATCTCCAAAGGGATCAATAAGAGCAGAAAAAAGCCTGTTTTCAGCCTCCTCTGAAAATCCAACCAAAAAGCCCTGTAAAATCAGTAATATCAAAACAAAAATAAAGCCAGCCGAAATATTTCTTGTAAATGTTACAACCCCAAAAACGAGTAATCCAGTAAAAATCAGATTTGGAAGAATGTAGATAATATAGACATCAAAGTATGGTCTTAATTCAAAAGATTTTATAAGATCTGGGTTTGTCCCTGGTAAAATAAAACCTAAACCAATTCCTAAAGCAATGATGAGTACTATAAGGTTTACCATAAAAACACCACTAAGAAGCTTGGCAAATATGTACTGTAGCTTTGTAAAAGGATATGAATAAAGTATGAAATGTGCTTCAGATTTATAGTCTCTATATATTCCTACACCAATTATTGAGGGATATAAGAAAATAATTAATGAACTAAGCCCACCAAATAACATTGCGATTGCATAGGGGGAATTAACAACCCTAGAGGAGCCTACCGTCATTGAAAATGAGTCGAAAAGACCTGCTGAAGCTCCAGAGCTAAATAAACCAATTGCAAAAAAAATGATTGCATAGACATAAAATGCAGGCCTTTTGAACCAATAACTTAACTCATTAGAAAAAATATTATAAAACACTATTAAGAATTTTCTTTTAATGTGATAAAGTATACATCTTCCAGACTTGGATCAACTTTTTTAAATCCTTTATTGGTCTTACTCTCTGAGTAAATCCGAATATTAATTGAATTGTCAGGATTAAAACTAGTAGATAAAATATTTAGGTTTTTATTAAATTCATGGATTTGGTCTTTGTCAACTATTTTTGTCCAAATTTTTCCTTTTAATTCTTTGGTTGAGTCCAGCGGTTTAATTTGTTTTAGAATTCTACCAGTATTCATAATTGCCATATTATTACAAAGTTCTTTTACATCTTCAACAATGTGTGTAGAAAAAATAATAGTAGAATTTGAACCGATCTCCCTTAACACATTTAAAAATCGCTGCCTTTCCGCGGGATCAAGACCTGCGGTAGGTTCATCGACAATAATTAGTTTGGGATTATTTATAAGAAGCTGGGCAATTCCAAATCTTTGTTTCATCCCTCCTGAAAAACCACTAACATTTTTCCATCTTGAATCTTCTAGATTAGTAATTTCAAGAAGTTTATCAATCAATTCTTTTCTTTCCTTTTTTCTCGAGACTCCCTTTAACATTGCAAAATAATTAAGTAAACTGTCAGCAGTCATTTTTGGATAAACACCAAATGTTTGTGGGAGGTAACCTAAAATTTTTCTCAATGAAATATTATCCTCCAGCACATTAATGTCATTAAAGAAAATTTCACCATCGTCAGGACTTTGAATAGTAGCAATGGTTCTCATTAAAGAGGATTTACCAGCACCATTAGGACCTAATAGACCAAACATTCCAGTTCCAATTTCAAGATTCACTTTATCTAATGCTTTAACGCCATTTCTGTATGTCTTTGAAAGGTTATTTATGGATAATTTCATTTATTGCAGACTTGTATTATTTTTGATAAATAAAATTAAATAAAAAATTATGAAGTATTACATCTTAGCATTTAAACAGGCATTCAACTTTAAAGGTAGAGCTAACAGACCTGAGTTCTGGTACTTTACCCTTTTTTCTATTATCATTTCCTTAATATGTTCATTAATTGATACTCAAGTTTTAGGGACATCAATGTCAGAGACTGGATTAATTGGAGGTATTTATTCACTAATTTCCTTAATACCAAGTTTATCTGTTACAATTCGAAGGTTACATGACGTAAATAAAAGCGGTTGGAATCTATTGTGGTTATTTACAATAATTGCAATCCCTTACGTACTTTATTTGGAAATAAAAAAAGGGAATGATGGGCCAAATAATTATGGCGAAGCTTCCACAAACTAAATTTATAATTAAAACAAACCAAGTATTTTACTTTCTATTACAAGCTTAAATAATCCACAAATAGATTGAGTTGTGCTGCAACTTTTGATAATAGGGGAGCAAGCCTAACCGTTACACTATACATTCTTTTAGCAATGTATTTTGCAGGGCTTCTTCTGAATGCTTGTACAACTCAAATTTAAACAAAACACACATCAACTGACAGTTAATTTTACAAATGCACACTTCAAATAGTTATATTTATTAATCATATTAAAATTAATATCACAATTAGATAAATATCGAAACCACATTTATTACAAAAGACATTTCAAGTAGAATTGGTATGAGCAATTCTAAAATCATATGTAACCCTTTAAATGATTCTAACAAGCGTTTTGTAATTGGAAAAGCCGGAAATAAAGAACTATTAGCAATTGGTTTAAACCCTAGTACTGCTAATGAATACAAGCTAGACCCTACTTCTAAAAATATACAAACCATTGCCAAAAATAACGGATGTGATGGATGGTGGTTGATCAATCTTTATCCAAAGAGAACATCTAAGCCTAAGAACCTTCCCAAAAAAATAAATACGAATCTTGCTAAAAAAAATATAGGCGTTATAAGAAAACTATTAAATAACGACAGTTATTCTATTTCAAGAGTTCTATGCTGCTGGGGGAACCATATAGAAGATCATAATTACCTAAAAGATCAAGCGAAAAAAATTATAAGTTTAGTAAATGAATCAGGTCATAAAAATCAGTGTATAGGCTTAACTAGATTAGGAAACCCATTCCACCCATCTCCTTTGGTAGTAAATAGATTTTTAGGTGGAATTATCAATGTAGAATTAAAAAATTATTGTTAATATGGAAAATTTAATACCACCATAAAACGAGTTACTTCCTTTTCTTTCTTATGGTTCATTAAAGCCTGGACAGCTCCGATACAATTTGATTAGTTAGTATGTTTTGGATCATAAACGGGTTGAAATTACAGGCTTAGTCAAAGAAAAATAAGTTTCTTCATTTTTTTCGTAATGAATTAAGAGTGAAAAACATGAGCCCAAGAAAAAAAAGCATCCCAAGAGACTCACTAATTACACCAAATAATTCAAGCCCAACTCCAATTAAAGACACCAACCCAATAATGATAAATATTTTTTTATAGCTAAATAGCCTCTTCATAGTATTGTTTTTAGTGGTATTAATTTAAGTTTCTTGATTTAAGAAAAAATACTTCCAATCCATTCGCCAATAAGGTACCCAAGATCATAAAAAAACCCCCAAAAAAGAAATTCTGCGAAAAACCAACCTAATATGATACCAATTGCCCATGGAAGAATTTTTTTCCATTTTTTTTCTGTATTAGAAAAGATTTTTTTCGACAAAATAATCAATTAGGTATAAAAAAACACAAAGTATTAAAATGTAAATAATTTTGGTAATTGCATCAATTTGATCAGAAAGGGATAGAGAAAAAGCACCAGAAACAAGTATCCACCAATATTCTTTTAACCACTTTTTCACCGTATTGTTTTGAGTGGTACTAATTTAATTCTTTACAACCTTATAGCTCACCTCTTCGTTCTCTACTTTATCAAATGCTTTAACTACGTAAGTAGCAGAAGATAGATGCGACATATCAATAGTGTTTCCTCTAAGTGCCATTATTTTTTTGCCTTGTAGAGTGTAAACCTCGATATCGTATTCTTTATCACCTTGTAGTTTAACTATTGAAGTTGTTGGATTTGGATAGATATTAATGTGTTTATTATTTGTATCGGGATTTAAGCTAAGTGAGTTTGAAACATTTACAGTACCAAACATATTCCCTGAATGAGGAGTGCAAACATAGTTTGTTGACCCTTCAGAGCTAAATGTGTGGGAGAATGTTTTACCTGCACCTCCATATCCACTATTAAAAGATTCTATTCCTGAAGTTGAAACTAAATTGTGATTACCACTTCCAACCCATGTCCATTCAACTGTATCGCCCAATTCAATATTAATTTGTTGATTGGCTTTATTATAGCCCCAATCATAGTAATGAGTCGTCTGCCCATATCCAATTATAGGTGCAATCAATAGTATAATAATTAGTTTCTTCATCGTATTGTTTTTAGCGGCACTAATTTAAGTTTTTTTTGATATTAAATCCATTATCATACTTAGGCTAATGCAATTAGAGGCCCTTTTACAATCATGTAACCACACCAAATACTAATGACTCCAATAAAGTTAATTTCTGTTTTGAAAAAATTCTTTTCCCAAAAAACCACTTCTTCATCGTATTATTTTAGTCTTTTTTATTTTCCACTTTATCTCTTGACTGGATCCAAACTTTTCCTTTTCCATTTAACTTAAATAAACCTCCCTCTCCACTTGTAATTAGTTTTTTTATTCCTCCTGTTATCCAATCAAATTCTATACCCTCTTCAAAAGCAACTAGTGCATCCTCATCAACATAAATAGGCTTATTTGAATCAATTAGTTTTTCGATTAACTTTCCATATACTTTTAAAAATAATGTTCCTGATCCCTCTGCCTTTACTAAGAATTCTTGACTCAGTCCGCCTAATTTAATTTCAATATTTTCTGTTCTTGCAAAATGTTGAGAAGCATAAAAAAGTATTGGGTGCTGCTCGTCTATTTCTAAGCTAAAAATTTCTGCAGTGTCTTTTGCTGAGAATGCCATTTTCATCTCCTCATTAGCAGTGTATACATTATAGGTTAGACTTTTACCTCCAAAGATTTTAGAAATAATATTCTTGTAACTTTTTACTTCAATTTTATTATTAAACCCGTATTCCCCGTCGCTGTAAATTAGGCAGCCCTTTTCAATAATTATTTTTTCATATTTATTTAAATCCAATATCAAATATGAATTTGGAGACTGTGTAATTTCAAATTTCATTTATTTGATTGGTGTGAATTAACAGCGTGAAATAAAAACATAAGAATTCCAAGAAAAAAAAGCATACCAAGAGATTCACTGATTACTCCTAATAATTCAAGCCCTAATCCAATTAAAGATACCAACCCAATAGTGATAAATATTTTATCTCTCATAGCTAAATAGTTTCTACATCGTGTTGTTTATATTTTACTTATTTAATAAACGGCTTTAATATGTTTAAGTTCTAATTCAAATGCCCCTTCTTGTTTGTCAGAAATTTGTAATCCAACTGAACTTATTTTTTTGGTTTGTAAATCAGGATAATTCGAGTAATTGATGCCTCTCCAAGTTGGCTTAAATTCACTAACTAAAATGTTCTTTTCAATCCATTTACCTTTAATGGATTTAAAACTACGCGAATAAGAAGCTCTTCTGTTGTTTTGTCTGAGGCGAAGTTTGTAAGACTTACCGTCACCCTTAAATTTTATCTTGAAAGATTTTACTTTTTCTAAATCTAAATCAATCAGATCTAACCTCATCGATGCAAAACCTCCATTGTTTTTTAATGACAGAACTCCGCTAAAAACAATATTACCATCGCTGTTTATCCCAATTTTTGATGTTGAAATTCCGCCCATAACATCGTCATTGACTTTATTCCAATTTTTAATGCCAATTCTTTTTTCCGTGTTAATTATATCAATATTTTGAGAAAAAGCTAAAGCAGGAAACATAAACAGAAAAAGAAGTTTCTTCATTTTTTTTAAATAATTTAGCCCAACTATCTATTCCAACGACAATACTTAAAGCTATGTGAACAAGTCCGTTTATTAGGTTCCCATCAATTAAAATAAGGTAGACCCCAAAAACAATCAAGATTAAAGATATAATCAATGAGAGTATAAACCAAAATTTTTCTTTATTCACCTTATAGTTTTTAGTTTGACTAATTTAATGAATTAAACTAAAGGCATATCTTCTACTTTAATTTCAGCTAATTCAAACTCTCTTAAATAGGTTTCATACATTAGTAGCTATGAAAAAGTTACTTATTTTACTATTTATACCTGCTGTATGTTTTACCCAAGAAAATGAGTTACCGGCACTTAGACTTAATAATAACTTTTCAAAACCCAACAGAGTGTTAAAAACAACAATATGTGATAAATCTCTCTTTCAGCAGAATTATAATAATACTGATTTAACACTTGCATATGTTATTAGATATCATTTCCATACAACAATTGATTTGAATGCAGATGAAAACCAATTAATAAGTATGGATGGCACTGTATTTAATCTTTTTTCAAACAACGCTGTTGATTTAACTGATGAAGTTATCTCATTAGTAAGCAAGATGTATTTTGGCGAAAAAGAATTTAATCAGTTTAAAAAGCTAATTGAAAAAAGTCGAAATTATAATTTACCCATAAATAATACCCAATAAAAATTCCGACAACGATTCCAATTATAGAGCCAATTATTTTTCCTCTTTTAATGTTTATTTTTTTAATCTTAAGCACCATGTGTTTAGGAATAAATGCGCGTATTATTAACACCAAAAAGGAATACGGCTATTATACAGCAGATTATAAATATGTAATCAAAGCTTTCCATTTGTATATGATTTTAATACAAATTTAAAGAGCGGAATAAATACTATTAACTTGTTAATGGAATTACTTATTAAGTGGTTTTTAGTGGTACTAATTTAAGTTTTATCAATTATTGTTTTTAACATCGTCTTTAGTTCGTCTATTTCACTTTGTTGATGCTTAAGTATTTCTATCTCGTTTTGTTGCTCTTTAAGTGCATTAATAAGTACAGGAACAAGCCCTTGATAGTTTACAGACTTAACCCCGTGACTTTCTGAAACAAGTTCAGGAAACACTTTTTCTATGTCTTGTGCAAGTAGACCTATCTTTTGTTTCTCGTTTTCATCTTTTTTCATTGTGTAGCTCTTGCCATCTATTTGTAGAAGCTTTGACAAAGTAGCTCCAAGAGATACAATGTTTGCTTTAAGGCGTGCATCAGAATTAACGTTTAAGTCACCTGCAATTGTAGTAGTACCATCAAATAACACTTCAAATGCGTTTGAATATGATTCAGTTGTTCCTATAAAATTCCCATCATTATCATAGCCCCCATTACCAATTACAAAAGCAGTATTTTGATAAGAAAAGTTATCGGGGTTAGGGTTCTCGTCAGTTTTGTTATATACGCCTATCGCAAATGTCAAATAATCTTCCGCTGTAGTATAAAACCCTACAGTTGTAGAGTTGTCTCCACTTGCTTTTGTTTCAAAGCCCATTGCTACAGAAGTGTCTCCGCTTGCTTCATTGCGATGCCCAAGTGCAGTGGAGTACCATCCAATTGATTCTGTTCCAAACCCAAGGGCGACAGAATATTTTCCACTTGCTTCTGTGTTTCTCCCCATAGCTGTTGAGACGTCCCCACTAGCTGTAGTGCCATCTCCCATTGCTATAGAGGTCCCCCCACTTGCCGTAGTTTCTCTTCCCATAGCTATGGAGAATTGTCCACTTGCTTCAGTTTGATGACCCATTGCTGTTGAACGTTCTCCGCTTGCTATGGTTTCAACTCCCATAGATGTAGAGAATTGTCCACTTGCTGTTGTTCCAATCCCCATTGCTACAGAAACGCTTCCACTTGCTGTATTTGATGATGATTGTATACCGTTACCACTTGTATCATTTAAATACCAAGTTGCAGGATTAGTTTGTGCAGTAAGTGTTAGTGATAAGAAAAGAGAAAATAGAGAAATAAAAGTTTTCATAATTTGATATTTTGACTAAAATTACAAAATCATCGGCATATCACTTTCCTCAAGTTCTGCTAATTCTAATCATTTTAAAGATATTATGTCAAACAATGTTTTAAATTGGATTAATGAAGAACATATGATGATTCACTATTAAAAGTTTCTTTTGAGATAGATTGTAAACTCATTTATGTTTCACTATCCAGTAAAAACACCCCCTCAATAAGGGGTGTTTTTACATTATCTATGTTGTAGTAAAATAGTACTATTAAAAAGAATAAGATGAAAAAACTTTTGCCTTTAATAGTTATTTCAATTTTTATTACTTCTTGTATTGTAGATGACCCTGTGGACGACGAAAACACAAGTGAAACTGATGACCCATCAAATTTTGGATTTATAACCTCACATTTCTAGCTCTTACTAAACAGCTTTGCGATTCGTTCAAAAAAGGGCTGATTTAAATAATATCGACCAACAACAATAGCAGAGGTTATGATGATTATATTTTTGATGATGTATTGCCCTTCTAGTGTGGGGAGTAGAACATTAGAATTCTGAAAGGTAACGGATGGCAGTAGTACTAAAGGCATAAAAGTTCCACTCATTTGCAAAAAAAGCAATAGCATAGCGTAGAAAGTAGTTTTTTTTGCCAGAAAAAATAAACCAATCAACATTTCCCAATACCCGATGACGATGACCCAGTCCTCAGGACTTAGAAATGGCATCCAATACACTGTATCGATAATCAAACCTTGCGCAGGAGAAAGTTCAATCACTTTTAAAAGTCCAAACCAAAAAAAAATGACAAATAAAGGAATGCGAATCAGATAATCATTTGTGTTAAATCTATACATATAAAAAAATTGAAATAATTTAGCTTCATCGCTAAAGAGCAATGACCATTGTGGCAAATGTTATTATAAAAACTACAGCGGCAGGCTCTGGAGTGCTTGGTATTGGCAAACCATCTGCAACTGTATAGCCAGTAAAGTCAATAATACTAGTTGCCCAAGACGATATCTCTACACCATTCTCTTGTAATGCAGAAAGTCTGTAAGACTGTGAAAACTGCAGATTTCGAAGAAAAGAGCAAACAGCATAACCATAAAAGGTAGTGCACAGCCCAAAAATCGTAACTAAAACTTTACCAAATTTATTGGATTGGTTTTCTCTTTGATAGCGTATCAATCTAAATGTTATAAAAATTAAACCTGTGAAGGTTAACAAATAAACTCCGTTTGAGATTAACGCTAGATGGGTGCTGTTAAAAATTTCAAATTCATTCATAATGATTGTTTAATGATAACGTATTCTACAATATATAAATTTTAAAATATTTTTATACTTAACTAATTAAATTTAACTATTTAACAAGGTCATTTTTAATGGCGTAATTATTGTACATTTAGCTCGTGCAAGTCATTAGCCTTAGAGAGTACAGAAACGAAGAAACATGGAACGTTTTGACGCATTTCTCAGGTCTTATTTTGTCAATGATTGGAATCCCCTTTTTATTCTATTTTGACAATCACAGCACAGCCCAAAGTACGTTCTCAATCCTATTATTCTCATTTGGTTTACTGTTTGTATATTCATCGTCATCTATTTATCATTATGTACAAAACACTAAGCTCAAAAAGAAATTTCAGGTGCTTGACCACCTCAGTATATACTACCTCATTTTGGGTTCATACGCCCCTGTATGCCTCATAACTCTTTATGATTCCTCGGGCATAAATATTTTTTTGGCAGTGTTTGTATTAGCATTCGTAGGAACTTTGAAAAAACTGTTTTTTACAGGTAAGTTTGAATTCATGTCTTTATTACTATACCTGGGCATGGGCTGGCTTATAATTTTTGACATTAACTCATTGTTTGAGTTGATTGATTCAAATGCAAAATTATTGCTAATTCTCGGAGGACTTTCTTATACCTGTGGCGTTTTATTCTATGCTTTTGGTAAGATAAAATACTTCCACACCATATGGCATCTATTTGTATTAACAGGTTCGACGCTACATTTCTTTATGATATTGCTTTATATCATTTAAGCCAAATCTATTTTTTTTAGAAATGTATATGACGTCTTTTATTTTGTAGTTTTAATTTGAATGTATCGCATGAAGTTAACTTCTTTTCAACTCCTTTCACCTCTTCTATTGCTGGGATTTCCCGCATTAGCGGTGTGCTGGACAGATCAAGTCAGCCGGTCACGATTTGATTTTTTTTGTGATGGGAGCTCACTTGCTTGTTGGAAGCATAGCCATAAGATTGATTTATCTATATGAACCGCAGCAGCAAAAACGAATCTATATTTTGCTTGTCAGCTTAGTGTTATTATTACTTTGGATAGAGATGGGGGTTGGAGTATTCAGAAATCCAATAGCTGGCGATTAAGATTTAGGACCAAATGATTTATAAACACTTTCTACTTCATCTGCAATCTTGCGATCGAGGTAAGTTACCTCATTGTTGGCATCGGTTGTAAAATAATGGAATGCAACATTGTTGTAAAAATTGATTATTTTAGGATGATGGTTTTCCCTGGTAAAAATTTTTGAAACTCTTCTAATAAACGCAATCGTTTCTTCAAAACTATCAAAGCTGTATTCGCGTATAAGAGGTGCCATAACTATAAATGTAAGATACAAAATAATTAGATATTCATTTTAAATAAAATGCTTAGTTTTAAAAAAAATAAACAACAATGAAGAAACTAAAAACACTTTTTTCGATCACACTTGTGATTGACATACTTGCAGTTGCACCACTTTTTTTGATGATGTTTATTCCTACGATGAAGGAAGAAATGGTATACAGTCAATTTCCAGGCATGATGGAAAATGAACTTGCTAAAGAAATATCTGACTTATTCCATTTTGTTTTTACGTTTATTGCTTCTGCCATGGTGATTGCAGTAGCTGCTTCAATAAGAATATCTGTCTTGGAAGCAGCCAAAACAGCAGCATTGCTATTATCGATCATTCACTTGGGTTGGGTTCTTCCCGATTGGCTTAATTTGATAATGGGTGGGGCTCATCCTCCTGTACCCATCATGCTACTCAGTACAGTTCCTGTCATTGCGTTGGCATATGGTTGGAAAAAAGGTGAGATGTAATTGGCGCATTCATAAACGCTTTTTTAAATAAAACATACGATTCATGTTTGTATTGATTCTTACAGTTGTGGGAATGGGTTTGCTGTATGTTTTAGTTGCCAAGTTTATTAACGAAAACAATGCAAAAACCTGGTTGTCGGGCTATAATACCATGTCAAAAGCAGCACAAGAAAAATTTGACTTAAAGGGTTATTTGATATTTTTTAAATCGTTTTTTTACAAACTTGGTGTCTATGGTACCATGATCTATTTTGTATTGTTTTTCCTAACAGATGATAAGTTTGCCATTAAGGTTTGGATTGTCTCTCAGCTGCTACCCATCCCTTATTTGATATACAAAGGTAATAAGTATAAAAACAAGAAATAAAATATTTCAAATATTTTAAAAATAGCGATTTAAATAGTAAAAAGAATAGCCCATTACTTTTGCTATCTTTTCGGAAGATGACCTGCCAGTTTATCCTAACTATGTGCGAATGTTCATCGGCGCAACCGAATGAGAAGACAGGTACCAAAAGCATAAAATAATCTATTGACAGGGTCTCGATAACTGAGCATTCCAGCTCACTTACGATAGATATTTCTGAGATAGACACCCTTACAGATTCGAAGGTGTATGATGTTTAGATTGAGACAGAAGATATGCTTGGAAATACAAGCACAAAAGAACACAAGTTTATTGTAAAAATTAGACTGATAAATAATCAAATAGATAAGGCTGAATCCATGTTAGTTTCACCCTTATTTATGATTAAAATAGGTAGAATTGTTAAACAGTTGACTATAAAAAGTATAAATCCATATCTTTAAGGCATTATTTTATTTTTTAGCTATGAAAGATTTAAAATATTTATTTGCATACACTATCCCTCTGGCTTCATATGTTTCTTTTTCATCTTCGGGATTGGGAAGTTTTGCAGCAGTAATCTATGCCTTTGTTGTCATCCCTTTTTTTGATATGATTTTTGGTCAAAATCACACTAACCCCAGTGATACCCAACAAAAAAGCAAGGCTATCAATAAGCTTTTTGATTGGATGTTGTATCTCAATTTACCAATTGTTTTTGGGTTGTTGTCCTACTGCTTTTTTCAAGTGAGCACCAAATCCTACACAACGCTGGAGTGGGTTGGTTTATCATTATCTGCAGGAATATTATTGGCAACCAACGCCATTAATGTTGCACATGAACTCGGTCATCGGAAATCTTTTTTTGAGCGCAGCCTGAGTAAAATCCTTTACATACCATGTTTGTATATGCACTTTTATATCGAGCACAACTTTGGCCATCATATGAAAGTGGCAACACCCGAAGATGGCGCAACAGCCAAATACAACCAAAGTGTATATAGTTTTTGGATTCGTTCGGTATCAAAACAGTATGCCGATGCCTGGAAAAAACAAATGGAGTTACTCTCAACCAAAAACCGTTCTTTTCTCTCTTTTTATAATGACATGCTTTGGTATCACTTAATCCAGCCCTTATATCTTCTTGTTGTTTTGGTTTTATTTTCTAAAACCGCCACGCTGTTTGCCATCCTTGCAGGAGTTATTTCGTTTTTGTTTTTGGAGTGCATCAATTATATCGAACACTATGGTCTGCTTCGATCCAAGACTACTTCAGGGCGGTATGAACGTGTACAAACCCACCACTCCTGGAATTCAAACCACAACATTGGGCGTATTGTCTTGTATGAATTGACTAGACACAGTGATCACCATTTTAAGTCTGCAAAAAAATATCAGCTTTTAGAAACCCATAAAGAAAGTCCTCATTTGCCCGTTGGCTATCCTGCTTCTATTTTGCTGAGCTTGGTTCCACCAATGTGGTTTTTTGTAATGAATCCAAGGGTTCCAAAAGAAATGAAACCTTCTGTTTAGGTAAGAGAACAAAGGCGAATTAATTGTTTTATTTATTTAATATTAAATAATTGTAAATTTTGCTTATCTATGTGACGAAATTAATTATGATGGTAGAAAGTGTTGAGGAAATAAAGTTTTTTGGAATTAAACTAATCAATTCTGCTGACTTTTTTGAGCTTTTGCTACGAATGTTGCTAAATATTTTTGTGGTCTATTGGATTTCAAATCGAGTTTATTTGAAAAACAACCAGAATTATCAATTTTATTTTGGTAACACCAGAGGGTCGTGAAGAAGAAACCATCACTCGACTGTCAAGGGTTGGGTTTGACAACACTCTCGGTTATTTAGAAGGTGGAATCACTGCCTGG